>WTBX01000062.1 GCA_013138855.1 Methylococcaceae bacterium | reverse complement strand
CCCTTAGCAGGTAAAGTCATCGCCATTACGGTCAATCCTTTTAATGAAACCCTTTACCTTTGTCCCACTGAAACGACCATTCAATGTTTAGAAAACTTTGAAGGCGAAGTCGATACTACGCTTACAGGTTCATTAACTGCGTTTGGACAAATGGGTTTATCTAGCACCCCGATGCGCTCTTTATTTTCTGGTGATGTAGAAATTACTGGCGACATGAGTACAGGGCGTAAATTTCAACGACTCTTTGAAAATTTAGATATAGATTTAGAAGAAAAACTCTCCCATTTCACAGGCGATATTCTGGCTCATAAAATAGGCAATGTTTTTCGCAGCACAGAAAATTGGAGCAAAGAAAGCTTAGAAACTTTCAAACTCAATGCCACCGAATTTCTACAAGAAGAAACCCGCGATCTG
Source organism: Methylococcaceae bacterium (assembly GCA_013138855.1). Taxonomy (GTDB): domain Bacteria; phylum Pseudomonadota; class Gammaproteobacteria; order Methylococcales; family Methylomonadaceae; genus WTBX01. Next base: position 5,728 of record WTBX01000062.1, on the reverse strand, counting down.
CCCGCCAAAACCGAAGCCGATATTTTTTATAGGCAAGTCGATGAGTTACGCATGAATTACGACCGACTTGAAGCCCACATCAATCGTTTACAAACACTCACCACCGCCGACAAGGACTCTCTTAAGTGATACGCCCTAAAGTTTTAATGCGCCTCATCCATATTAACTGGGTGATGATGTTTCATGGTTTAGACGAAATCGTTTTAAAAACCCACCTTTTCCGCCCCGTTCGCTTTCTTGTTTATTTATCCCCGCATTATTGGCTGAAAAAAGAAAAAGATAATCGTGGCGTTAGAATTCGCCGCACCTTAGAAGATTTAGGCCCTATTTTTGTTAAATTCGGACAAGCCTTATCCACACGTCGTGATTTATTGCCCGAAGATATTGCTGATGAGTTAGTCAAACTGCAAGATAAAGTTCCACCGTTTGATAGTGAGATTGCTAAACAAATTATTGAACAATCGTTGGCAATGCCAATTAGTGAAGCCTTTGCTGAATTTGATGATATACCTTTAGCCTCAGCGTCAGTTGCACAAGTGCATACAGCGGTTTTGCATAGTGGCGAAGAGGTTGTCGTTAAAGTTTTACGCCCAGATGTTGAAGAGCGCATTCAATCGGATGTCGATTTAATGTATGAATTAGCAAAAATAGCCGAACGCTTTTGGCGCGATGCTAAACGTTTACGCGCGGCAGAAGTGGTGGCTGAATTTGAAAAAACTACGCTGGATGAATTAGATTTAATTCGTGAAGCCTCAAATGCGGCTAAATTACGTCGTAATTTTAAAGGCTCGGATGCCTTATATATCCCCGAAATTCATTGGGAATATACCCGTAGCAAAATCATGGTACAAGAACGTATTCATGGCATTCCTGTTGGTGATATTAAAGCACTTAAAGCAGCAGGCGCAGACTTTAAAACGCTTGGAGAACGTGGCGTACAAATCTTTTTTACCCAAGTTTTTAGAGATAATTTTTTCCATGGCGATATGCACCCTGGCAATATTTTTGTCGAAACGCCTGATAAATATTTAGCGGTAGATTTTGGGATTGTCGGCTCCTTATCTTTATCTGACCAACGCTATTTAGCGGAAAACTTTCTCGCTTTTTTCAATCGTGATTATCAGCGGGTTGCAAAAATGCACATCGAATCAGGCTGGATTCCTGCTACTACGCGAGCAGAAGAATTTGAAAGTGCAATTCGTAGTGTTTGTGAGCCAATTTTTGAAAAGCCTTTAAAAGATATATCGTTCGGTTTATTGCTATTACGCTTATTTCAAACCGCCAGACGCTTTGATATGGTTGTGCAACCGCAGTTAGTTTTATTACAAAAAACTTTATTGAATATCGAAGGGCTAGGTCGAGACTTATATCCAGAATTAGATTTGTGGCAAACTGCAAAGCCCTTTTTAGAAGACTGGTTTAAAGAGCGTTTAGGCCCTAAAGCGAAAATTAAGCAAGCGTTAGAAAAGTTTCCCGAAGTAGCAGAAAATTTCCCGGAAGTACCCAAGTTATTATTTCAAGCTTTAGACAGTGCCGCGAATGCGAACAGCCAGTTAACCAAGCATAATCAGGAAATGGTACGTTTGAGAAACCAGCTTGAAGATAATCATAACACCACGATTTTAACGATTATTGCAAGTGCTGTGGTAATTAGTTTAACACTACTATTTCAATAAAACTTACTGATAAAAATATGTCCTACATACAACACACAAAGTATTCGAGATATAGTTGAATTTACAAATAGAAGTTATTTTTTACCTGCAATACAAAGACCTTTTGTATGGAAAGCTGATCAAGTTATTGCATTATTTGACTCTTTAATGAAAGGTTACCCTATTAGCTCTTTCTTATTTTGGGAAATAATACCTGAAAACCGTGAAAACTGGGATATTTATAAATTTGGCACAACCCATAATGAATGTAAGTGTTCAGTCCCCCTCTTAAAAAAAGAGGGGTTAGGGGAGATTTTATTAAATAAATCCCCCTCAATCCCCCTTTTCCAAAGGGGGAGGTGAATACTTACTAAGTAATTATTCATAAGTCATCTAACATTTCTATAAACCGTTAAAACGGTTGAGTTCTTGCTTTTTACATAGCCCACGGTTTAAACCGTGGGCTATGTAAATCAATGAAAATAACCGTTTCAACGGTTTCCTCAATTTCTCCAATAAAATGTTAGGATACTTTTGACCACCTACTTAATGAATTAGTTGAGCCTAATGGAAGAGATATTGCTTTAGTTCTTGATGGTCAACAATAGCCATTCAGAGCATATCATAAAAAAGTGATCGTTAGTTCAGGACACTTTCTTTAGGGCATAAGCAACTGAATATAAGTTTTCGTATATTTTAAAGATTAAAATTTTATCTTGACAACTGGAGTCCAAAGCATGTTTTTGACTTCGAAAATACCCGAAACTTTTGCTTAAGTACTTAGTTCTTACAACGCTTTATTAAGCATACCTTCAACACATTTAAAACAATAATAAACATGAAATTTTTATCAAAACCTGAAGTATTTAAAGCAATTCAACTTGCAAAAACTCTTGACGAAACGCAAGGCAAAAAAATATTAGCTGATTTTGGAAAACAACAAGTAGGAATGCAGCAGATGCTTTTCGGTGGTTTTCCTCAAGCAATTGCAACACTTGACCAAGAGATGGCGCATTTATTTATGGATCTTGGTTTTGAAATAATTTGTGTTTATCAAAGTACTTTAGGTGATATGCCGCAAAATATTGCTACACCGAAATGGATGCAGGAAAAGATGGCTGAGTTGGAAGCAGAAATAAAAAAACAAACCACCGCATCCGCAGCAACTCACGATAATACGCAAATAGAATTATTGGAGTATTTAACCTTAGCGGTCGATGATTTTGTTGGCGGGCGTAAAGATAAGCAAGAGGCTGCTATGGTGGTGTATAACTTGTTATTTTTAACGACACGCTTGTTTGATAGCATTTATGATGAAACTGCACCGACGGTGCATTAATGCTGGCTTTGTAGTTTTAGACGAGATAGTTGTTCAGACCTCGAAGGTTTTTAAAACCTTCGAGGTCTATAGTTTAATAAATCGCTTTTAATTGATAGTTTTGGTTAGGCACTTGCCACGATAAATACGCTTGATTAGCATCCTCAATTAAGAAAGGACGATCTACTTTATCGCTGGCTACTTGAGTAATCGTTTCTGCTTCTGACCATGTTACGCCTGCATCTGTTGAGCGCATTAATTTAGCCAAGGTGTTTGTACCATCAAATTGTTGCCAAGCAATATAGACTTTTTCGCCTATCGCTAATACATGAGGGTTTCCCGCGCCTTGTTTAGCAAAATTAATCGGTGCTGAAAAAGTTTTTCCTTCATCAACAGAATAGCCATAAAACAAACCTTGATGCGTTTCTGAATTACTAAACCAAACCGAATGGTAACGTCCCTCTTTAGCAATGGATAAACCTGTGCCATGATGTGGGCAAGCATCAATTTTCCAATTTTCATGACTAATACGCGTGACTTCGCCTGCGGTATCCCAATCTTTAAATTTTATTAAAGCATGGTCACGAATCCCGCCTTCAAAAATATGTCGCCAAACAACAACGGGAGTATTGTCTTTATCAATCGCAGTTTGTAAACGACAACATTGGCAAGTATGACTACCGATTTTTTTATTAGCGGTAAAACTTTCGCCATTATCATCAGACCAACTGTAATACAACGATGAACCGATATACTCTTCGCCTTTATCTTTGGCTGCATGTGTATCACGCGAATCTAACCAAGTAATAAAGACTTCGCCATCTTGACCAATCGCTAGACTATCAAAGGCATGACCAATGATTTTATTATCGTCATTAATAGTCACTGGCTCAGAAAAACTTTTGCCGCCATCGGTAGAGCGCGTAAAACGGATGTTACTGGTAAAGCGTTTTCCTAAACTATTTGTCCACGTTAAATAAATATTATCATCGCCATCTATTTTAATTTTAGGGCGATTTTCACCACGCGCTCGCACGTCTTCTGGCGTGCGATTGACAGTGACTGCTGGGCTAAATGTTTGACCTTTATCCGTTGAAGATTGTAAATAAAGGTGTCCGCTACGTGTCCAGACTGTCCATAATTTACCATGCCTATCAAAGGTGGATGTCACCGTTTCAGCACATTCTATTTTAGGTAACATGCTGGCATCTTTACAGCTAGGTTTAGAATGCTTGTGCTTCATGCTCTTTTTAGCAGCTGAGTCTGCTTTGTCTTCGCCTGAGTGTTTAGAGCTGGCATTATCTTTTTTGGCAGCAAGGTGTTTAGCAATGGCACTTTCTTCTTTTGCGGCTAAATATTTAGCAGCGACATTATTATCTTCTTCGTGTCCATGATCGTGTGCCTGTACTGATAGCGAAACCGCTAATGTAGCAACGGCGAGTGTTAAAAATCTCATAGTGATACCTGTAATTATCGAAGTGTAAAAACTAAAAAACCTGACAGATTTTAAACCTGTCAGGTTTTGATGCTTTAAAAGCGATTAAAAGCTAATTTAAATATCTAAAGCGATATTAGCAAAATAGGTTCTTTGTGGGTAGGGGTGATGATCGTAATAATTTTCATTAAGAATATTATCAATACCGACTGAAAACTTCGCGGTAACATCATTGCCAACATCCATACTGTAAGCTGTTTTAAAGTTTACTAGGACGTAAGAGTCAGATGAACCATAGACATTATGAACTTTATCACTATTATCATCTTGACCAAATTGTGAGCTACGATATTGTACCGCAACAATATTATCCCAATTTTCGGTCGCATGGTAAGTCAAGGTACCATTCGCACGCCATTGTGGAATTCTTGGCCATTCATTACCTTCATTGGTAGTGGTATTAGAATCTTTCTTAAATTCTTTATTAAGCCATGTTCCATTTAAAGATAAGGCTAAAGGTAAGTCAAAAATGTAGTCTTGAACATAGGCGACTTCAATGCCTAGTGCTTCAGTTTCATCAATAGAGCGAGTAAGATTTTTGGTTGAGCCGTTAGCAAGTAAGGTGCTAGTTCTTAGGATTTCATTTTCAATATTGTTATAGAAAAAGGTAGCACTTGCATAACCGCCTGTTTCAAAATCATATTGAAGTCTGAAATCATGAAAATAACCTGTTTCAGGACCTAAATTTGGATTAGAGATATTAACTGAATTGGTATTAGTAGAACTTTCAAATAATTCTTCGGCAACAGGAAAACGGTAAGCTTTAGTAAATGAGTATCGTGCGCTTAACGCTTCCATAGGACGATATTCAAGCGAGAATTTAGGTGAGATTCTGGACGCATCACGATTATCAATATCTACATTTTTAATATGTCCGCGTGTCGCTGCCCAATGGTCATAACGAACCCCCGCCATCACATTAAGCTGGTCGGTAACATCCCAATCCGTTTGCGCAAAGAAACTATGCGTTTCAGTCGAGCCGCCATTGGCATTACCGTTTCTTACGCTGGTCTTTTCTTCGTTTTCAACATTATCTGAACTCCAAGAATCTAAGTCTAAATAAGAGTGATTGAATTGGTAACCAGCCATAAAGCCAATGTCATCATTATCAAAAAGTTTCTGTGTCGCTAATTTAACACTGTAATCAACCCACCAAACTTGAACGTCATTAATTCTTCCTGACTTATCGGTTGCATAACGTGGATCGTTTTTACTGTATTTTGATTGTAAGGTTTCATCTTTAATAACATCAAAAAAACT
>WTBX01000325.1 GCA_013138855.1 Methylococcaceae bacterium | reverse complement strand
GTTCAATCTCATTTGTTTGTCATTTTAGACTACCTGACTATCCGCTAATATTTAACGCTGTCATAAAACTGTCATATTCATTTCATACTATTGTCATTTTAAGTTTAGATAATTACCCCACCTTAATTTTTACAATTAGCGATAAACTATGAAAACTTTTAAAGCAAAAACATTGCTTGCAGCTTTAGGATTTGCCTCTGCATCTTTAATTAGCGGTACTGTTGCGGCGGTGCAAACCGTTGATGCTGATGTGCCTACTTACGCAAAAGCGAGCGGTATTTCTGGTAACTTATCTAGTGTTGGCTCTGATACTCTAGCTAACTTAATGACTTTATGGGCAGAAGAGTTCAAACGCACTTACCCTAATATCAATATCCAAATTCAAGCGGCGGGTTCTTCTACTGCGCCTCCTGCTCTAACCGAAGCGACTTCTACTCTTGGGCCTATGAGCCGTAAGATGAAAGACAAAGAATTAGATGCTTTCGAGAAAAAATACGGTTACAAGCCGACTGCAATTCCTGTCGCAATTGATGCTTTAGCGGTTTATGTAAATAAAGAAAACCCAATCAAAGGTTTAAGCATTGCACAAGTTGATGCAATTATGTCTTCTACACGCAAATGTGGCAATGCAACTGACATCGCTACTTGGGGCGATGCAGGCTTAGAAGGTTCTTGGGCAGCGAAACCGATTCAATTATACGGTCGTAACTCAGTATCAGGTACTTACGGTTACTTTAAGAAAAAAGCTTTATGTAAAGGCGATTTCAAAAGTAATGTAAATGAACAACCTGGTTCTGCATCGGTGGTTCAGTCAATCACTTCATCTATGAATGGTATCGGTTATTCAGGTATCGGTTATAAAACGTCTGGCGTTAAAGCGGTTGCTTTAGCGAAGAAAGAAGGCGGCGAGTTTGTTGATGCAACTCCAGATAATGCAGTTAAAGGCACTTATCCTTTAGCGCGTTTCTTATATGTTTATGTAAACAAAGCACCTAACAAGCCTTTAGCTCCTTTAGAGCAAGAATTCGTTAAAATGGTGTTATCACAAACAGGTCAGCAAGTTGTGATTAAAGATGGTTATATTCCATTACCTGCAAAAGTTGTTGAAAAAGCTTTGGCTCAAATCAAGTAACTTTTATATTACAGCTAATCGTTCCCACGCCCTGCGTCACTGCTATTAAGTTAAGAGATTATCTGTTTATTTTCAATAAGATAGATTGTAGGGTGGGTTAGCTTTTTTCGCGTAGCGAAAAAACGTAGCCCACCAATAATGCGTGAATGGTGGGCTACGTTATCTCGCTTCGCTTGATAAGCTAGCCCACCCTACAAATAACCTTTTGATTTATAATTTTTTCTCTTAATTTAATGGCAGTGATGCTCTGCGTGGGAAAGCCTCAGTGGACGCTCCAGCGTCCTGTGAATTAAAACAACACGACGCTGGAGCGTCTTTGACTGCATTCCCACGCAGAGCGCGGGAACGATTATTTTTATGTCTGAAATAAATATATCCCAACCTCAAATTTCTCCAATACAAAAAGCATCGCAAAGTCGTTATCAGCAATGGCGATTAATTAAAGATTGGCTTGCCGCTTATGGCGTAGCTATCGGTGGCTTAGGGGTTATCTTTGCTATCGTGTTGATTTTCTTTTATCTGCTTTATGTCGTTTTTCCCTTATTTATTTCGGCAGAGGCGACTGCATTTAAAGAATATCCAGTCCCTGCGCAAGCCCAAGGTAAGACACTATTATTGGCAACCGAAGAACAAAATGAAGTCGCGGTTAGATTTACCGACCAAGGTAAAGCTATCTTTTTTGCGGTAGCAACAGGTAAAGTTTTATTAACCGAATCGCTAACACTGCCAGAAGAAACTCAAATCACTAGCTTTGCACAAGGCACTCCTGCTAAAGGGGTCGTCGCTTATGGCTTATCGAATGGTTCGATGATTATTGCCAAGCATGAGTACAAAATCACTTATCCCAATGATAAGCGACTCATTACTCCTTTCATCAGTTATCCCTTAGGTAAAGAGCCTTTAATTCTGGATAAAAAAGAAAAACCGCTCGTTAACATTGCGCTGCGTTTAGATGAAGAAGTTAGCACTTTAGTCGCTAAAACGGCTGATAATCGTATTGTATTAATCAGCTTTGAAAAACAAGAATCTTTATTCGGTGATAATGAATTAGAACGCACCGACGCAGTATTAGATTTACCTGCCAGTAACATTAAACATTTATTAATTGATAAAGAGCAACGTAGTTTATATCTTGCTAGCGAAAAAGGACGGTTAAGTTTTTTTAATATCGTCAATAAAAACAAACCTGAATTATGGCAGCATTTGAATGTGGTCAATGAAGGGGAAAAAATCACCGCACTTGCTTTTTTAAATGGTGATTTATCGTTATTAGTGGGTGATTCTAGCGGTCTTCTCGCGCAATGGAGCATGGTGAGAGATGCACAAAACCGCCCTGCGCTACAAAAATTAAGAAGTTTTAAAGTGTCCGATTCAGCCGTCGTGGGCATCAATGCAGAACAACGCCGCAAAGGCTTTATGGCAATTGATGCGAAAGGTAAGGTCGGTATTTACCATTCCACCGCTGAACGACAATTAATTGAAGAACAGGTCAGCGAAAGCCTACCACTTGCAGTCACCTTATCGCCTCGCGCAAATCACTTTTTAGTGGAAACCACTGATAACAAGTTGCACGTATGGAAAGTCGATAACGAACATCCCGATATTTCTTTAAAATCTATCTGGCAAGAAGTCTGGTACGAAAGTTACCCAAAACCTGATTATATTTGGCAATCGTCATCTTCTAGTAATGATTTCGAGCCTAAAATGAGCCTTACGCCTTTGGTTTTTGGAACATTAAAAGCCGCTTTTTACACGATGTTAGTGGCAACACCATTAGCATTAATGGGCGCGATTTATACGGCTTATTTTATGAGTCCTGCGATGCGTCTGTACGTCAAACCAGGTATCGAAATGATGGGGGCGTTGCCGACGGTTATTTTAGGTTTCTTAGCGGGACTATGGTTAGCCCCGTTCTTTGAAGCCCATCTCACAGGTATTTTTGCTTTGCTGATGATTGTGCCGTTGTCGGTGATGATCTTTGCTTATGCGTGGCAACATCTTCCTGAACACATCCGTCATAAAATTCCAGAGGGCTGGTATGCCGCAATTTTAATCCCAGTGATTTTACTTGCGTCATGGTTATCCTTTGTACTTAACGCACCTATCGAAGACCTATTTTTTAACGGTAATTTACAAATCTGGTTAAGCGATTCCTTTGGCATTAGTTATGACCAACGTAACTCGTTAATCGTTGGGGTTGCGATGGGGGTTGCGGTTATTCCTACCATTTTTTCGATTGCCGAAGATGCCATTTTTAGTGTGCCTAAACATTTAACGGTCGGTTCATTAGCCTTAGGTGCAACACCGTGGCAAACCATGAGTCGCGTAGTCTTACTGACCGCAAGTCCGGGTATATTTTCCGCTATCATGATTGGTTTCGGTCGTGCGGTCGGAGAAACCATGATTGTACTGATGGCAACAGGAAACACCCCTATCATGGACATGAGTGTTTTTCAGGGAATGCGTACTTTAGCGGCAAATATCGCCGTAGAAATGCCAGAGTCAGAAGTCGATAGCACTCATTACCGCGTGTTATTTTTAGCCGCATTAGTGTTGTTCATGTTCACCTTTGTTTTTAACACCTTGGCGGAATTAATTCGTCAAAATCTACGCGAAAAATATAGTTCATTATGATTAAGCAATGGTTTAAAAGCGGCTCGCCGTGGATTTGGTTAAACGCAGCAGCAGTTAGTGTCTGTCTAATATTAGTCGTGGGTTTGTTAACTTTAGTGGCGGTACG
>WTBX01000003.1 GCA_013138855.1 Methylococcaceae bacterium | reverse complement strand
AGGCAAAGTTTACTCCGCGTTCTTTTTCGGTAATAGCAGCATAGTTTACTGTCCATGCTAATAAATCACTGCCCTCGGCGGTCTCCTTTTTATCCAGTCTTAAAAAACTATGCCCAAACATGGAGGCTGGATTATTTAAATAAGCAATAGGGAAAACTAAGGTAATACCCTTAACGCCTAAACCAGTTAGCCAGTTATTTAAATCTTCGCAATGTCGTTTAGGTAATCGCTGAGTATTTATCTTTAATTGTTGTTTTAGCCATTGAAAACGTGCGGGAAAACGACATTGTGCCGAGTCTTTATCTTCACCTGTCTTTATAAAAAAATGTTTAAGCGTTGCTGTTAATTCAGCTTGCGCTTGTTGCTTACCTTGAGGGTGAAGAAAGAAAATTTGATTTTGAATAAGACTGGTTTGCTCACTACCGATAAATCCAGTTTGATAATGCAAGAGCCGTTGCCATTGTTTTTTTTCTGAAAGTTTTAAGTGTTGGGCTTGCTGTTGTAGTTCTGCTAAATAATGATTATCTGCGAAACTAACAATAGGAAAAGAAATTAAAATAACGTGGAGAGTCGTCTTCCAGACGACTCCTGTGAGCGTTATTATTGCTCTGTAGCTGTTGTTTATTTGTGTTTGAGGAGTCGTCTGGAAGACGACTCTCCAGAAATACAAACTTATAATTTTCAAAATTTATACCCACTTAAATTTAAGTGTTTTTTTAAATTATAAATTAATGATTTCAAGTTGAAGACTACTGACTAATTGTTCTGCGGTTGTCTCCGTGCTTTTAAATAAGCTGCTGAACTTGTCTTGAGTCATGGTATAAAAGGCAGGTTTTTTCGCTTCTTTGACACTTAATAAACTGGCAATAGCGGCTAAATGTTCGCCCTGTCCCTTAGACATATTTGAACTCAATTGCATCCAATTAACTTTAGCAAATTCTATCGCTTGTTCGGTGTTGTTTTTTGCAGACGGTGAGTCTTTAGAGGCATTGGTGCTTGACTCTGAACTGTTCGTAAACGTTTGCGTGCTAGCCGCGACGGTATCGGTAATGCTCGAACAACCCGATAACAGACTCGCTGCAATAAGCCCAACACCAGCGGGGTAGAGATAAGTTTTCATAATAACTCCGTAAAATAATAAAGATTGTAAAAGGTTAGGGCGTTCAGCTTCAAGCTATTCTCCATTCAAGGTAACAATTAAACTGCGTGATCCGCCATGATTTCTATGCTCGCCTAAATAAATTCCCTGCCATGTTCCTAAAGCTAAATGCCCTGCTTTGATAGGAATATTAACACTCACACCGAATAGCGATGATTTTAAATGTGCGGGCATATCATCTGCCCCTTCAAAAGTATGGGTGAAATATGGGGCGTTTTCTGGCGCGAGGCGGTTGCTGTAATTTTCAAAATCCACTCTCACACTGGGGTCGGCATTTTCATTAATACTCAGCGAGGCGGAAGTATGCTGTAAAAATAAATTCGCCATGCCGATATTTAATGGTTGTAATTCGGGTAATTGGCTAACAATTTCCGCAGTGATTAAGTGAAAACCACGTTTTTGGGCTTTCAACGTTACGTTTTTTTGTATCCACATGGATTGTATTCCGATAAATAATAGTTTTCAGTTTTTGCTGCTTAAAATGACACTCTTCATTTTTAAATCTGGTCTTATTTTATCTAAAGTTAGCCATAAAAAATATTTTATTTTCAGTAGTTTATCAGTTGTATAATGATAGGTTGACTAATCACTTTTAGCTTGAAAATGTAATGAGATGATGGATTTTATAGAAGTTTTCCCGTGGAATGAAAATTTTGAAGTAGGAATAGAAGTCATTGATACTCAGCATAAAAGACTGGTGCAATTATTAAACCTACTTGCCAGTCATATTGCCTATCAATCTGACGCGCCTACTTTAAAGACTATTTTTAATGAACTGGCAGAATATGCGGTTTATCATTTTAAAACAGAAGAGGCAATTTGGCATGATTGCTTTGCTAATGATCTATGGGAAAGTGAACATAAAGCAGTGCATAACAGTTTTATAGAAAACATAGGGAATTTAAAAGCAGAAGATGGGGTTAAACCTTTAGAGGAAGTGATAGAAGAGGTGTTGTCATTTTTAACGCATTGGTTGGCTTTTCATATTTTAGACAGTGATATGCGTATGTCTAAAGTGGCTAAGGGAGTGCAGCAAGGTTTGCCTCTCGGTCAGGCAAAAAAACAAGCCGAGCATGAAATGAGTGGAGCGATGAAGGTATTAATAGAAACCATACTTTATATGTATGACAGTCTATCTTCTCGTACCTTGCAATTAATGCGTGAAGTCATGGAGCGGCAAAAAGCTGAATCAAAACTTCGATTAGCCGCCAATGTATTTGATAATACCTTAGATGCTATTTGTATTACTGATGAATACCTTGAAATTATTGATGCAAATCCTGTTTTTTATCAGCTCTCAGGCTATGGTGAGGATGATGTCTTAGGAAAACCTTTAGCCGCTATAAAATCTGCTTTCGCAAATGATAAAATCGCAATAAATATATGGGAAACAGTAGCGACACAAGGACATTGGAGTGGCATTACCTCTAGCCGTGATGAAAGCGGTGAAGTTAAATCTGAATGGCTAACCTTATCATCTATTAAAGATACACATGGCGGACTGACAAATTATGTTGCTGTATTTTCTAATGTCAGTCATTTGCTGAAAAAACAAGATAAATTAGAACGTATTGCTCATTATGATGCTTTAACAGGTTTACCTAATCGTTTATTGTTTTCTGACCGTATGGGCTTAGCAATGGCTCATGCGGAGCGTACAGGTAATTTTTTAGCGATATGTTATCTTGATTTAGATGGTTTTAAACCTATTAACGATACGCTCGGTCATGCCGCTGGAGATTATTTATTAAAAGAACTTTCTCAACGTTTTTTAAATGTCGTCCGAAGTGAAGATACGGTTGCACGCTTAGGAGGAGATGAGTTTGTGTTGTTATTTGGTGATTTAAAACACGCTGATGATTACAAGGTTTTACTTGAACGCTTATTAGAAGATATAGCTGCGCCAGTTTTAATTCAAGAAAATATTGCGCATGTTTCTGCGAGTATTGGAGTAACACTTTTTCCTATAGATAAAGGTGATGCGGATACTTTATTACAACATGCGGATGAAGCTATGTATGAGGCAAAACGTCAGGGGAAATCCAGATATTGCGTGTACTCAATGTAGAAAGCGTTAGCTTTTAGGAACAAATATATTTTCACTATGAAGCACATGAAGCACATGAAGCATTGAAAGCTTAAAACCTTCATGCTCTTCATGTACTTCATGGTTAAACGGGTATTATCTAAGTTAATTTCATTCCTTATTTATATTTATCGGCGATATGAAGTAATACCAAAACCGCACCCGTTCCACCTTCTCTTGGCGATGCCGAACAAAAGGCTTGAACGTCATTATGCTGTCTTAACCAAATATTGACGCTATTTTTTAAAATTGGAAAACCATCTTCTGAACGATAACCTTTGCCGTGAATAATATGAACACAACGACAACCGTCTTCTACACAATCATGCAAAAAATGTTGTAAATGGTGTTTAGCTTCTCGGCTATTTAAACCATGTAAATCTAATTCTGCATCTAAACCGAAATAACCACGACGCAATTTTTTTAAAACATTTTTTTGCAAACCTGTACTCAAAAAACTCATACTGTCTTCAGCGCGTAGTTGCTCTCCTAGAACAGGCGACTCTGTAAAAGGGTTTTCATCCTCATCAGTTTGAGACTTGGGAATGGGTTTAGGTTTGCTCGCTGTTTGCAATAACACAGTATCACTTTCTATAATTTTAACGTTGCCAACTGACTGTCTAAATAAATTGGCATCTTCTTCTGAGAGAGTTTTTTTTGACACGTTGGCTAGTTTTGGTTGTATCGCATTGCCACCAATCGTTTGGATTTAACCACAGGCGAAATCATCATGTTATATGCCTATCGTTGGCAGATAGAGCTGTTTTTTCGCAGCATCAAACGTACTTTTCACGCATTACATTTATGGTCGCATAGCGAAAGAGGCATTGAAACGCAATTTTATCTCTACATGATTGTATATTTGCTATTATTGCATTTTAAACAAAGCCTTATTCAAGAACACAATCAAGAACAAGCGGGTAATTTAAAACAGTTAGAAGAGATTAGCAGTCATAAAAACCAAAGGTTAAACAGCGAGAAAACCATTTAACGCGGACTCCTGCAAGAGGACTTGTCACTCTACTGGGAGAACGACTCAAGGAGTTTTGGAAAATGAGCATTCACTGGATAAAATGCTTACAAAACCTGCTTTTTGAAATACTAACGCCTGAAATAAGGCTGGTAATTATTGCTACGAAATAATTGTGCCGAACGGTATTGGTAAAATATTTAAAAAACTGAAGTATTTTCATCGTGAGTAATAAAATTCATAACGTCCTGCCACCAAGGTAGGTTTTTAGAAAATGGTAGGCTGTTATGCCCTGCATTAGCAAATCGCCACAATTTCTTTTGCGATTGAATATTGTTATATAAATTTAAGGTCAAAGAATTAGGAATCACTTCATCTTGTTCTGCCATGATAATAGCGACGTTTCCTTTGAATGCTTTCAAATTCGCGACATTGTCATAGTTATCTTTCGTTAACCATTTACCGAAAAAATACCAGTAGTGATGTTGGGCAACATTGGGAAGATTATCAAAAGGAGTGACCAATACGATACCTGCTATGGGTAATTTGCTGTTAGCAACCGCCGTTGCGACACCTGCACCTAAAGATTCGCCCCATAAATAAAGCGGTTCATCAAACGTCTGCAAAACGAGTTGAGCAGTTTGCAAAGCATCTTCCACTAAATGGGCTTCATTTTTTATTCCAGAACGCGCACCATAACCAAGATATTCTGCAATGATGACTCTATAACCCAGATTTTCCAATGCAGATACATAATAGCCGCGATTTATTGCAGAGCCTGCATTGCCATGAAAGACTAAAATAGTACCTTTAACGTCAGTATCATTTTGCTTAATTAAACCGCGATAGTCAGTTTTCGGCCATAGCTTTAAAGCATTTGCATTCGCTTGTTTGACTAAAGTGTCTTGAGTTTGAATTGCTGGAAAATAAGTTAATTTATCTTGAAAAACATAAATTAAGCCTAAAAAGAAAAGATATAACAGCAGGGCGTTAGTCATTGCTTGAAAGAAGGATGATGCTTTTAGGTCTAGCGGTGTCATTTGGAAACCTAAAGTTTTAATGTAACTGATGTTATGCAAAAATTGTAAATAGCCAAATAGTCGGCAGTAAACATTTTTGTTGTTTGGAGTAAAAAAGCAAGTTTTTTCACTGACGTTTAAAATCGAAGTATTGGCTTATGTTGGAGTCCAGTAGCTTTAGCTATTGGCGTGAAGAGGCAGAACTAAAACTTTTTTGAAGCTGCCTGTTTTAGCAGTTTTAAAAACTCGCCAATAGCTAAAGCTATTGGACTCCGTCGTTATATGCAAACGTGAAAAAACTTGTTTTTTCACTCCTCTGCGTAACATCAGTTATTTAATCGCTGCAATATTTACTCTTTTGTCCGTTCATTAGCTACTCTATTACACAATCACGCGACTGAAGACCGCGTTTCCAAAGATTTACAAAACCATCATGAAATCAAAATCATCCAATATATTTAGTTTTAAATGCTCATGTTGCGGAGAACTACACGAAGGTTCACCAAGCTTTGCATTCCCTGCACCGACTTATGTTAATCAACTTCCTGAATCTGAAAAAGATAATATTATTGAATCAGGCGAAGATTTATTTAAAGTAAAAGACGGTGACAATATTCACCATTTTATTAGAGCTTGCTTGGAAGTTCCGATTCTAGGCTGCGATGAGCCGTTTATATGGGGAATATGGGTTTCGCTCTCAGCGCAAAATTTTAATCGTTATGTGACAGGCTGGGATGATGTCGATGAAAGTGATTCGTACTTTGGCTGGTTTAGTAGCAAGTTGCCTTATTATGACGATACTTTAAGTTTAAAAGCTCAAGTTCGCCCACGAAAAAATGGCATCCGTCCTTATCTGGAAATTGAGCAAGACGGTCATGAATTGGCGAATGATTTAAATACTTATATTTCTATTGAAAAAGCCCAACGAATTGCTGAATTTTGTATGCACCCTAAATAATGGGCAGGAAATATTTTTCTATTTGGAGTGAAAAAACAAGTTTTTTCACTAAGCTTCAAAATAAAAAAGGCTCTTTAGTATCCCCTCGTAGAATTAAGATAATTTAGCATCAGGACTGGCAGTCCTTTCTTGATTTTCATATCCCCCAGAGGACTGCCAGTCCTTATTTGGGTGTTTTTACGAAACCCTCAGAAGAAATATTACTTTATCAACTAGAGTCCAAAACATGTTTTGGACTCCATATTTAAGTACCTGAGCGAAAGCTTTTGCACATCGGAACCGCGACTAAAATCGCGGCTCCAAGAGGTTATAAATAATTAACCTTAGCTTCACCTTCACCACTGACCACTTCGCCAATAGAAAAGACAGTTTCGCCTTGTTGCTCTAAGCTTGCCATCGTTGCAGCCTCATCTTCTGCGGCAACACAAACAACCATACCGATACCACAATTAAAAGTTGTTAACATATCCGCTGTTGAAACATTACCTTGCACTTGTAACCATGTAAATATATCAGTCTGCTTCCATGAGTCTAATTTAATATTAGCATCAAGCCCTGCTGATAAAACGCGCGGTAGGTTTTCAGTAATGCCGCCACCTGTGATATGCGCCAAAGCATGAACATCAACTGTTTTTAATAACGCTAACAGCGGTTTTACATAAATACGTGTAGGCTTTAATAAGACTTCACCTAAAGGCGTTCCATTCAGTCTTCCCTCTAATGAAATATTTTTGTCTGCAATAATTTTACGGACTAAAGAGTAACCATTAGAATGCACGCCTGATGAGGCAATACCAATTAATTTATCGCCTGCTTTAACTTTACTGCCGTCAATAATGCGGTCTTTTTCGACAATCCCGACACTAAAGCCTGCTAAATCATATTCACCATCGGCATACATACCTGGCATTTCTGCGGTTTCGCCACCGACTAATGCTGCGCCTGCTAATTCACAGCCTTTACCAATGCCTTCAACAACTGAGGCGGCAGTATCTATATCTAATTTTCCTGTCGCAAAATAATCTAAGAAAAATAAAGATTCTGCACCTTGTACTATAATATCATTCACACACATCGCGACTAAATCAATGCCAATGGTATTGTGAATATTCAACTCCACCGCAAGCTTTAATTTAGTTCCTACGCCATCGGTACCAGACACTAAAATAGGCTGCTTATAACGGTCTAATGGCAACTCAAAGAGCGAACCAAAACCGCCTAACCCAGCCATAACACCAGCGGTGCGTGTTCTTGCAGCAATAGGTTTGATGCGTTCGACTAATTGATTACCTGCTTCTATATCAACGCCTGCACTTTTATAATTGAGGCCTTCTGAATGGTTTTCGCTCACTGTTTTTCTCTTGAGTAAAAGGTTTAAAATTGGGATATTGTACAAGATTGTGGCAATATGAGGGACATTAGAACAATTGTTTTAAAAAATATTAGTCATTTGTAAAGACTTACTAGTTTTTCACATAATTAAACAGACTATGAAAAATTTATCAACAGCTCTTAAAATCACGCTTTTATATGCTATGTTTGGATTTACATGGACTTTCTTTTCTGATAGAGCATTAGAATTATTTGTAACCAATACAAAATTATTAGGGGAAATTCAAACGCTGAAAGGTTGGTTTTATGTTTTAGTTACCAGTGTTTTGTTGTATTACTTGGTTAATCGAGAATATAACAAGGTTTTGGAAAAGGAGCAGGAGAAATTTGAGATATTTACTGCAACGATTTCTGCGGTTCAGCATATATTGAATAATTTTTTAAATAAAACGCTGCTATTCAAATTAGAAGCAAAGAAGAGTGCAGATTTCAATAAGGAGGTTTTAAGCTTATATGGTGACGTTATAAATGACGCAGCCGAGCAGGTGAAGAGTTTAAGTTCGGTTAGCGAACTCACCGAAAAACGAATAAAGGAATCGGTTCAAAATAAATAGTGTTTTCAGACCCTTTTTAGAGAATCTGAAAACACTTTTCGTTTTAACCTGCGATATTTTCAACATTCTGTACAATTTCGCTGGAAGCAAGCTCTAAGCCATATTTATAACATTCACTCGCTTTGTCTTTATCATTCTTATCATAAAATAAATCGCCTAATAATTGATAGGCTGCGACCGTTGGTTCTAACGTAAGACTTTTTGATAAATAATCTTCTGCTTTTTCAGGCTGATCGCATTTCAAACTAATTTTACCGAGCATTCGCAATAACACTGGGTTTTCTGGGTGCGAGGCAATCCACTTTTCAGCCGTTAGTAATTGGTTGACATAATTTTTCGATTGAATATTACCAAAAACAACCAATAGCGTTTCATTCCAATTTTCAGAAATTGCAGCAACGACTTCTTCTTGAATTTCTGCCCCTGCTTCCGCTGCTATCATCGCAGCAAAATAAATCGTACGAATTTCAGTGATTTTTTGGATATGAGGCGGAATGGTTTCCCACAGTTGGCGTGTTTCAGAAGCGTCTGCTTTTTCCGCGCTCTGTTTCAATAAGCGACTGTAAGTTTCTGTTTCTAGCAACTTAACTTCAACTTCCATTAACACTTTATTTTTGTGTAATGAGGGAATCAGTTTGCGTATTGCTTCCCAATCACCGATATTTTGATAAGTCTGATGCAGTAATTTTAAGACACTTGCTTGAGTTGGATCTATAGAATTTAATTTAGTTAAAGTCTTTACAGCATCTTCAAATTGATTTTCAGATAAATGCAATTCTGCTTGTGTTAAACCTACCGCAAGATCA
The DNA here is from genome assembly GCA_013138855.1 of Methylococcaceae bacterium. Taxonomy (GTDB): domain Bacteria; phylum Pseudomonadota; class Gammaproteobacteria; order Methylococcales; family Methylomonadaceae; genus WTBX01. The sequence continues at coordinate 9,169 of WTBX01000003.1, read as the reverse complement.
CCTTCACCCCCTTGATCGGCGGCTTTTTTAAGATATTCATCACGTTTATCAATCGCGCCACGCGATTGTGCGGCGCGAGCTGCGGTTAAATAATGTAATAACGGTGCGCCACTGTTAGAGGCATGACGAATTAATACTTTTTCGGCCTGTTCCCAGTTACCTGCCGCAGAATCGACTAAGCCTGAAATCAAGGCATTTTGTGAACGGTCAGCTTTTTTAGTTTCGCGAGAGGTCATCATTTTACTGGGCAAACGTAATAGTAAACCTAGTAATCTAAATAACACATATAAAATAAAAAAGCCGATAATTTGGGCGACTACAAAAAAAACGACGGTGGTTTCTAATGCCCAATGCCCGATGCCCATTAAGACATAACCAGGATTATCGTATTTTGTTAGCGCGTCATGTACAAAATAGGCTGCTATCAATGCAATAATAGGTAAACCTAGAAAATAAATAATATTTTTTTTCATTGTAGATTTCCTATTTATTGCTCAACGGCGGTTGTTTCTGCTGTAGAGGGGGGCGTTTCAGATACAACTTCCTCCGCGCTTGACGTTATTTTATCCGCTTCATCGGTCTTTTCTACGGCAGCAGGCGTTGTTTCATCCGCTTTAGGCGGTGTTTTTTCCTCAGATGAGGGTGCAGTTTCTTTCTTTTCTGCTACTGTTTCTACCGTTGCCTCAGGTGTTGAATTTTCTGTACTAACGTCTGCGTCTTTGTTAACAACACTCTCAGTTGAATTTTCAGATTTTTCAGGTGTCGGCTTAATTACTTCAGGCTTAACCACTTCTGGCTTAGTCGTTTCAGCTTTATCGTCTTCCTGTAAGCCTTTGTCTGTTTCTATTCGTAGCTTACTAATATCGCGTAACATTTTTAACGAGCGACTAATATCAGGCAATTCAGTATGAATTTGTATGGTATTTAAGGTGTTAAATTCCTTAATAAAATCTTTGGCAATTTCATTTTTAGTAAAATGTTCATTCAGCCATTTTGTTGCATCAGTAATACTGGTTTTATAAAGGGCTTTATTTTTTTGAACGAGCGCAATTTTAACCATTTCTAGCTTAATGCTAAGTTGCTGTTTAATAAATTGTGCTTGCAAAGGCGTTAAGATTTCATCAACCGATTGATCGGCATGACGAATAGTGACATAACCTTCAACCTGCTTTAAGGCAAGATCTAATATGCCATGAGAGTCTTTGCTATTTTTAGCATGACTGTGAACTTCTTTAGACGGTGTAAGCGGTTTACCTGCATAGGGTAATAGTAAAGATAAGCTATCAACTTTGTCGATTAATTGTTGCAAGGTTGCATAACTACCGACGACATCACTTTCAGGAACAGTTTTTAAGGCTGAGATTTCTTTGGCAATTTGCGCTCTTACTTTAAAGGCAGCGGCATCACCACTTTCATGCAATCTTTGATCCGCAGCTTTTAAGGCTTCGCGAGTCGTTTTTAAATCGCCTACTAAATGTAGCCGTTGATTAGCAACACTTAATAAATATTCGGCATCCGCCATTAACCAGTCGCCACGGGTTTTACCTAATTGACGCTGTACTTGCAGAATATTTTGTTTTAATTCGGCTTGGGTCATTTCCAGCTTTTCATTATGCAAGGCTGAAAATTCGGCGAGTTTTTTATTAAACACATCATCAGAGCCTGTCACATCTGCGCCAAAGGTAGCGAGTTGTGATTGCATTGCCGCAATTTGTGACTGAGTATTAGTGATTTGCTTAGTTAATTCAATCGCACGCTGATCTTCTTTAGATATTTGACCGCTTTGAGCTTCTTGTTTATCTCTTAATTCTAGTAAGAAATAAAACCCCGCACTTGCCAATAAGATGATTAACAGTATGATGATAATAAGCCATAATCCTGCTTTAGATTTTTTTTCAATCACGGTTACTTGCTCTGCCACCTGTTCGGTTACGGCTTCATCTTGTTGTTGTTTTTCAGTTACTTCTTCGGCCACTGTCTTCCCCGTTACACACTGTTGTCACTGTCTTAATAATTGCAGTATCAGCAGGGCTTGCACTGACATGCACTTGTTTAAATCCTAAATCCTGCGCTATTTGTTTAATGCGCTCACTAATAACGATGAGCGGTATATTAAATAGCGTAGCTTGTATTTCATTGCCTAACATTGCGATTAAATTATGCAATGCTTCACCACTAGTAATGGTGATGGCTTGTATTTTTTTTTCCGCTAATAAAGCGAGTATCGCTGAATTATCAGCTTTAGGTTGTACACGTTTATAAACCTCTAAATAATCAACCGTTGCACCGCGTTCTTTTAAGGTTTGCGCTAAAGTTTCGCGCCCCCCTTCACCCCGAATAATTAAAAATTTCTTATTTTTAAGTGATTGCATCGGTGGCATTGCTAATAAGGCTTCGCTATTAAAACCTATCTCAGGTATTAAATCAGCGATTAACCCTGCCTCTTCCAGTGCTTTAGCGGTTGCCTTTCCTATCGCAGCAATTTTAGCTTGCTTAAAACTTTCTATTTTCCCATTATTCGCTTGTAGTGCAAAATTTACCGCGTTTGCACTGATGAAAATATGCCACTGATAATCGGCTAAATATTCAAGTTTTGTTTTAATTTGTTGATTGTTTATTAAAGGAATAATTTCTAGCGTAGGAAAATTAATTGCCGTTCCGCCATGCTGCTCGATTAACTTTATTAGTGATAAGCCCTGTTGTTTTGGGCGAGTCACTAATATATTTATAGAATTTAAGACAGTATTCATATTGACATTTTTAAATATGACTTAAATTAAGCAACTTTATTTTTCGAGATTATTGGAGTACCCGTAGATTTATTCACTTTTTTACTTAATTGCTCATTAAAATAATAAGAAACAGCTTTTTTTATCACTTCATTTTGACTTTCTTCTGCATTCATTGCAGCAAGAGCAACTTTTTTATGTAATTGACAACCTAAGCGAATATCAAAATTTCCTGTTAAAGACTCATCTGGTTTTTTACCAAGATCCACGCAGGTTTCAAGATAGTCATCTACTGCAAGTTTAAATTCACTTTCCAGTTCACAAATGTTGTCACCCGCATAAGTGACTAAATCTCGAATAAATAAAATTTTCCCGAATAACTCTTGAGAATCCAAACATACTTCACAACTGCCATAATAATTTTTATATTCAAAATATTTATTATTCATTGTCTTCTCCAATTGCACCTACCTCTATTAAAGCATCAATAACCGCTTTTAATGCTTTTGGTTTGATAGGCTCTGAGCCATGTCTTTCATGAAGTTTAATGATATGACCATTTTCTTCATTAAAAAAAGTTCTTCGACTGCCGCCCGTTTTTCCTGAGGTCTTTTTTTCATACCCCAGAAAGGATAGTATTTTTTCAAGCTCTTCCCATCTAAAATCCATAGGGAGAGGAGACTGAAGTAATTTGGATAACAGTTTTTCGATTTTACTCATACTTTTTAATTAGGTCGTTTTTCAATCCAACTATTTATATAAATCTTGTAAAATCTTATCCGCACCTTGTGCTAATAACTCATCAGCAACGGCAGTACCAATTTGTACGGCATCCTTAATATCACCTGTTTTTTCGTACCGATAAATCAAAGACCCATCAGGATTTCCCACTAAACCGCGCATCCATAATTTATCCCCTTGAATTTCAGCAAAGCCAGCGATCGGCACTTGGCAGCCCCCGTTTAAACGGTTATTCATGGCGCGTTCTGCGCTAAGGCGTATCGTCGTCGCTTCATCCGATAAAACCTTTAATATTTGATTGATTTCAACATCATCGCTACGACATTCTATCCCTATCGCGCCTTGCCCAATCGCGGGCAGGCTAATCGAGCTATCAAGACATTCGGTAATTCTATCCGCCATCCCTAAGCGTTTTAAACCCGCAGAGGCGAGAATAATTGCATCAAATTCGCCTGCATCTAATTTTGCGAGTCGTGTATTGACATTACCACGTAACGGTAAAATTTCAGCATTGGGGAGTTTTTCTTTAATTTGGCATTGGCGGCGTAAACTACAGGTACCAATTTTAGGGTTTTCAGGTAAATCATTAATAGAAGCATAATGATTAGAAACGAAAGCATCACGCGGGTCTTCACGCTCTAAAACCACCGCTAAATGCAAACCTTCAGGAAATTCAACAGGCACATCTTTCATAGAATGTACCGCAATATCAGCCGTTCCTTCTAGCATTCCTTGCTCTAATTCCTTAACAAACAAGCCTTTACCACCTATTTTTGCCAACGGTGCATCCAGTATCTTATCGCCTTTAGTCACCATCGTAACCAATTCGGTTTTAATTTCTGGAAAGGCTTCTTCTAATCTGGCGGCAACATGCTCAGCTTGCCATAAGGCTAAAGGGCTTTTGCGTGTAGCGATACGAATGATTTTTACCGTCAAAACTAATCCTGTCAATCAATAAAAAAGCGATATTGTAACCTTTTTATATCTTAGATGTTATTCATATTAGTGGAGTTGAAGCCAGACCGCGTAGGTTTTAAAAACCTACGCGGTCTACAAGATGAGATTTTTAAACTAGGCAATATGAAAAACTGACTTTATAACCTGATCTTTCACGTATTCATTTTTAAGCCAAGTGCTGTTTTCATTCATGGTAATCCAGCGTCGTTCTTCGGTACGGTAAAACCAGTCTTTATCTTGCTGATAATAGATTTGCATGTCGTTGGTTTCCAAAATATTTAAAATTTCGTTGCCATGAGAATTTAAATCATCAAAATCAGTGGTCGCCTTTTGTCCCATCTCGCTATATAGCTCATTTAATTTGAGCAATAGAGAATGTTGTTTCTTTTCCATCAATACCGCATTTAAGCCAATAGATTGCGCTTCCTTAAGTAGAATAGGATAACCATGCGAGGGGTATTTTGAATTTAAAATAGTGGCGATATTTAATGCTTTACTTCCATCCTTAACGTGATGCGAGAGAATATCATTGCAAAGCATAATGGACAGCGATTCCGCTCTATCTACCGCACCGATAACTAAAGGATGTACGTATTCAAATAACTGTTTATAAGGATTACTGCCTTCCTCTTTATTTTCATTTTGCCAAAGTTTTACCGAGCGTGATAATTCATCCAAACTCACGCTAACACGATTATTATCTCGATCTATCGGTGATAAATCATGCGTAAGAGAAGTATCTACCGCTGATAAATACGCCATAGGCCCCATGCGAATTTCATTTGCACCAATAGCCATCATGGTTGCAGCTGAGGCACATTCTAAAGGCACAACAACGACTAACTCTTTACAATATTGACGAATTAAATTCATGATTCTTAATGATGCTTTACCTGTGCCACCATCCGATTTAATCATTAAAAATAGCTTATCATGTTCGCCAATATGCTCTAATAATTCGTGAAACACTAATACATCGTTATCGCAAACCGAGCCTCGCGGGTTATTCCAATAAGTGATAAGCGGTGCGCCGACAATTTGTTCAAATTCTTTGATAATTGCCTGAGTTTTTTCAAATAATACGGGCGGTTGTTTTACGACTATTTTATTTTCTTCGGTCATGATCTCAGCTTCCATATCATCAAAATCAGTATTTTTCTTTAAGAATTCAAACATATCATTGTGAGTGCATAAGGTGGAGAGCAACTCCACTTTTAAAAACTATCTAAAGCTTAGTCTAACAATTCAATACTGGTAAAAGATTCCATTGTTCCCATTACGTTACCTTCTGCATCAAATTGCTGGGCTTCACCGATAACAATACGGACTTTTTTACCGATGTATTTTTCAGGCATGGCCGCTTCCATATTCCATGCTTCACATAAAGGTGCGGTGCATAAACCAATCATTTCACCATCATCACTGTCGATGATCTCTAAATAGCAATTATCACCACATTCATAACCGCTAATAGTCGCTTCTATGGTTTTTTCTGCGGCGTGGCTATTTACTGAAAATAAAGCGAAGGCACTCAGTTGTAATAATAAAAATGATTTTTTATTAAAAATGGTACTCATTGGTAAAAATTCCTTAAAAACTAAACTATAAATTACGTTACGGTCTAAACCTCGTAGATTTTTAAAACCTATGAAGTTTGAGTTAAATTTTTTCGACCTGTACGATTAAAAGACTGGCAGCTACCCAAAAGACTACGTCTTTCGGATAGCCGCCAGTCTTATGTGATTCTCGGTTCATTTATTTAATATAACCATGAAGAGCATGAAGTTTTATCTTCAAGAACTTCATGGTTTAAAAATGTTTTTTTGAGACTATCCCGCTTAAGTTAGCAGTCCGTTATTCCGAACGAATATAATGGGTAGTAAGCTTAAATAACACAGGACTTAATAAGGCCAGCGCAATTAAATTGGGAATGGCCATTAAACCGTTCATAACATCCGCAAGCAGCCAAACCATACTGAGTTTACCCATCGCGCCAGCAGGGATCGCACATAACCATAACAAGCGATACGGCCATATGACTTTTGTGCCGAATAAAAATTCCGCACAACGTTCGCCATAATAACTCCAACCTAAAATAGTTGTAAAAGCAAACACCACTAAGCCGAAAACAACGACATAACCACCAACATCAGGAAGACCTGTATTAAACGCTAAAGTCGATAAAGCCGCACCCGTTTCGCCACTTGTCCACGCCCCTGTTAAAATAATGACTAAAGCCGTCATCGTACAAATCAACAAAGTATCAATAAATGTTCCTAACATAGCAATCATGCCTTGCTGAACAGGGTCATTCGTCTTTGCTGCCGCATGAGCAATAGGCGCACTTCCTAAGCCTGCTTCATTAGAAAATACCCCACGCGCCACACCGAAACGAATCGCCTGTAAAACCGCTGCGCCTGCAAAACCGCCTACCGCTGCCGTTGGAGTAAAAGCACTTTCAACAATTAACAATAAAGCCTGTGGAACTTCAGCTGCATGAGAAAAAATAACATATAAACCGCAAGCGACATAAGCAATCGCCATAATGGGAACAAGTTTTGCTGCAACTTGAGCAATACGCTTAATACCGCCAAGAATAACAATCGCAGTAAAACACGTTAAAACAATGCCTGTTTGCCAAACTGGAATCTGAAACATACTATCAAGTGCGGCAGCCACTGAGTTTGCTTGCACCATATTACCAATACCAAAGGAGGCTAAAGTGCCAAATAAAGCAAATGCCCACGCCAGCCATGCCCAATGACTTTTTAAACCATTTTTGATGTAGTACATTGGCCCCCCAACATACATTCCTTCATCATCTGTTTCACGGTATTCAACCGCTAATACTGCTTCTGCATATTTAGTTGCCATCCCAAATAAAGCCGTAATCCACATCCAAAATATTGCACCTGGCCCGCCTAAAAAAATTGCCGTCGCAACGCCTGCAATATTTCCTGTCCCTACCGTTGCCGACAAAGCCGTCATTAACGCTTGAAAAGGCGTAATATCGCCTTGTTTTTCTGACTCACGTCCTTTCCAAAGCATTACAAGGGCTTGAACCGTTCTGCGCCAAGTAAAAAGCTTTAAGCCCAAAGTCAGATAAACTCCGATGCCTAATAAAAAAAACAGCGTGATAGGCCCCCAAATAAAGGAGCTCATTTCTTTCAATATAATTTCTAATGTATTCATGTTTAAGGTAATTTAAGGGCTTCTTCGGGCTTAGGATAATCCACACCCACACTAATAATAAAACTAGTTGCTTCTTCTATATTCATTTCAGATTTAACAATTTTAGATTCATCAATAATAATGGTAAAGCCTGAGGTTGGATTTGGAGAAGTCGGTACAAATAAAATATATTTAGAGCCTTCTCGATTAGTCACATAAGCAGGAACCCATAAACCCTCTTTAGGGTATTCGATATAAACCACTTCTCTTGCAGTTTTTTGTTCATGACCTGAAAACATATTGACGATTTTTTTGGTAACACGATACACCGTATTTAATAACGGAATTTTATCAATTACCTTGTCTATCCCAACAATAATCATCGAGCGTCCCATGCTGACGCGATAACCAATGTAAGCAAATATCGCAAAACTGATGACTAAAAAAGCAAAAGTAATGTAATAATTATCCGCATAGTCATAAACTATTCTGAACGTATCTGCCATGATTTGCTTCATAAACAGCACGATTTGCATGATAACGACGATAGGGATAAATGCTAAAACCCCGATTAAAAAATAATTAAATATTCTTTTCATTTTAATACTCCATGACTTAGGTTTAAGCCCTTTTTATAAAGATTTTCCGACTAGTAACAGCCCTGAAATAAATAGAAATGCCGCAAAAATTTGTGTGTATCGCTTATTATCAATTTGCGTATATAGGATTTCTTCGGTGAGTAAAAACACAATCACCCCAACTTGTAAAAAACTCGCATGATCGCTGAGTGACAATAACGAAGGTACATCTAATAAAAATAAGGTGATTAATTGAAAGACGGCGAAAGTCGCATAACAAATTGCAACCGTGACTCTAGTTTGATCTTTATCATAGTTTTTACCATGAACAATAGCGGTTAATAAAGAGCCTCCTAGATTAGTCAAGCCATGAATTAAGCCCATGACCGCTAAATAACTGCGTTCATATTTAACTAATTTATCTAAAGCAGTTTCAATTTTTCTAACACTATTTTTTAAAGCAACAAATACTAAAAAGGCACCGACTAACAGACCTATATTTATTTTATTGCTGACCCCAATGATGAGAAATAATATCACTAGAGGAATAGTGTAAATTAATACTTTTTTATAAAAATCAAGGTCTATATGCTGATAATGCTTGATAACTTGTAAACAATTAATCGCAATAGAAATCGGCAATAATACGCCTAAAGCATTCGTAAAATCATAGCCTAACAGCAATAATAACGGTGTCCCGAATAACAAGACACCGACACCAAAAATAGATTGAATTGCTGACGTTATCAGCACCGTTAATAAAATATCTATCGCCATTAGTTTCTCTTTTTATAATTTTTATTAAGGTTCTATTATAAGCGAATTTATTTTCTCTGTACGGATGGAATTAGTTTTGTTTTCAGTTGTCTTTGCAGCTTAGGATGTTGTCGCATAACAGCATGGTAAAAACCTCTGAAAAATGCGAAGATAGGCATCAAATTTAAGTTTATTTTTACGGAGACAATAATGCTCAACAAAGTAATGTTGATTGGT
>WTBX01000353.1 GCA_013138855.1 Methylococcaceae bacterium | reverse complement strand
ACAGGACGCTGGCGCGGTCCGCACTGAATTCCCACGCAGCGCGTGGGAACTAGCCGACAACACTCTTATTTCACGCAATATAATCACAAACACAAGGATAATAACAATGATAAAAAAAATGTCCATTACCACCAAAATCATGATTGCGATGGCAGTCGGTTTGGTTTTTGGTAGCTTGATTAATGCCTTTTTACACGAGGTCGATTTTGTACAAACCTATCTGGTTAAAGGTTTATTCCATGTAGTCGGCGCTGCGTTTGTCAACGCTTTAAAAATGTTAGTTGTGCCTTTGGTTACTTTCTCGCTTATTTGTGGGGTTTGCGGTATTGGTGATGTTAGCGTATTGGGGCGCGTCGGTCTTAAAGCTTTTGGTCTTTATATTCTTACCATAGGAATGGCGATTACCTTGGCTTTATTAATTGCCATTGTAGCCGCACCAGGTCAAGGCTTTGAACGTGCGGCTGGTGAAGCGAGTGCTTTTAGCCCTAAACCTGCGCCCCCTTTAACGGATGTATTTATAAATATCGTCCCTAGCAATCCCATCAATGCCTTTGCCGAAGGTAATATGTTGCAAATTATTTTCTTTGTGATTTTATTTTCTATCGCTATGTTGATGTGTGGCGATATTGGACGCGAACTTCATAAAGCAGCTGAAAAATTAAATGAAGTGATGATGAAAGTCGTCACTTTGGTGATGGATTTTGCACCCATTGGCGTATTCTTTTTGATGGCTAAAACCTTTTCCGAACAGGGCATTGGTTTAATTCTGCCGATGATTGGTTATTTCTCTGTGGTTGTTATTGCTTTACTAATCCATGCTTTCGGAACATTTAGCTTATTACTCGCTGTTTTCGCTAAATTGAATCCGATTATTTTTATTAAAAAAATGCGTCCCGCTCATGTGTTTGCTTTTAGCACCGCAAGCTCTAATGCTACGATTCCTGTCACTTTGCAAGTGGTTGAAAAACGCTTAGGGGTTAATAATGCCACCGCTTCTTTCACCGTTCCTTTAGGTGCGACCATTAATATGGATGGCACCGCGATTATGCAAGGTGTGGCAACCGTGTTTATTGCTAATGTTTATGCCATTGATTTAGGTATCAGTGATTATATTACTATTGTCGGAATGTCGATTTTAGCGTCTATCGGCACAGCAGGTGTACCAGGTGTAGGCTTGATTATGTTAGCAATGGTCTTTAATCAAGTCGGTTTACCTGTTGAGGGTATTGGTTTGATTTTAGGCGTGGATAGATTGTTAGATATGGTGCGTACTGCGGTTAATGTTACAGGTGATGCAACCGTAACCTGTATTGTTGCTAGAGGTGAAAATGAAATAGATGAAGCTATTTTTAATGACCCAGATGCGGGTGTGATTACTGAGGTTGAGTTACCGCATAAGCATGAAGTGTAAAACGAGCTTATTTAAAGCTGTTTGATTTGTAGATTTTGGATATATTTTAGGTCTCGTGCGCGACTAAAAGTCGCGGCTCCGCCTGAATAGTTACTGCAACGCTTAAATGTCAGATACTTTTTTTAGGTATCTGACATCTACTACGTTTCACCTAAAGAGGGTAACTAAAATGTTTAAAATGCCAAAGTATCAATACTCGCCAATTGCTCGCCTCGACTTTGAGCAATAAAAGTCTCCCAAACTCCCGCCTCTTTCGCTAATTGCTTAAAATTTTCCGAGCGATTAGTCATTTCCGCAGCCACCAGCATTAATTCTAATTCTAACGGTGGCATCGCTTTCATTAATGATTTAACCAAGTCTCGATTAACCCCATTACACCCAAAATCCCCTAAAGATAACGCTCTGGAAAAGCCATAAAACTGCTGCATTCGACTGGCACAAAGTTGACTATATCGCCCACGTTTTTGAGGTTTTTTAAAAGATTCCTTAATCGCAACACTCGCAAGCGAGGCGTTATAAAACGCATTTTGCACACCGTGTGAGAAAATCGGATCAACAAACGCGGCTGCATCACCAATGCAATAAAAATTATCTCCGCAAATTTGCGTGGAATAATAAGAATAATCGGGGCGATATTGTAAAGAGCCATCTATAAAAGTTGCTGGGGCTAATAGTTCTTTTAAATAGGGAAGCTGAGAACAAGTTTGTTTAAAAAATGCTTCTCGCTGAGCTTTATTCATCCCTTTAGTTTTATTAGTATGGACGACTAAACCCACGCTGCTTTTATCACGCAAAACAATATGCCATAGCCAACCGTCTTCGTAAGACATCACAAAGGTGACAGGTTTTATTGCTCTAATAGATTCTGATGAATGACTTCGACGGTCTACTCCTGCATAACGCGAATTTTTAAAATATCCCCAAAGTGATAAAAAATTTGTCTCACTGCTAATGGTTTGGCGTGTGCCGAATTGTTGAGCTAATAAAGAACTGTGTCCTGTTGCATCAATGACATAAGCGCAGGCAATTGAGCTTTGTTGATTGGTTTCATCGCGTTTATCGGTAAAATAAACGACAGGCGCATTTTTATCAGAAAAATCTACTTTTTTAACGGATATTTGCTGATAAATTTCAGCTCCATTTTCTTGAGCGTGAGCTAATAATAAATTATCAAAAATATCGCGTTCTACGTGTAAACCTGAGCGTGTATAGCCAAAGTCCGAAAATAAAATTTGTTGGATTTTGTTATTCCATGCGGTAATTCCGCCCGCTTTTTGAATAAAACCTTCTTGTTCAATTTTTTCGGAAACGCCTAAAACATCGGTGAATTTCCAAAAATGTGGAATAAGACTTTCTCCTACTTGGTTTCGTGGGAAAATGTTTTTTTCCAAAACGATAACATTGATTCCCGCCTGTGCTAAATGTGTTGCGGCACTACTGCCCGCAGGCCCTGCACCTATGATGACTACATCGGTTTTTTTGGGGATATTATTCATTAATTATCTTTCTGGTGGTAACTACTCAGGCGGAGCCGCGACTTTCAGTCGCGCACGAAGTCTTATGTATGAGTTTTAAAACGAGCTTATTTAAACCTGTTTAATTCATAGATTTTGAAGGTGTTTTCAGGTCTCGTGCGTGACTAAAAGTCGCGCCTCCGTAGAGTTACATTATTTATTTGAACCAAACCCCTCAGATTTAAAAGGTTTTACGGGTTCAGGTTCATTTGAACCATAACCTGTTTCTTGATTTCCTTTTGAACCCTCACCGTTTGCTTTACGATTTTTTGATTGGTTTGATTTACTTAACTCACTTCTTTCGCTATCAGTCATGGAAATTAAACCTTTAGAGGCAATCAATTTATTAATTTCACTTTTAGTCATATTTGGCTTGATAGCGGGATTATATAAAAGCTTAATGACCTGTTTATCTATGGCTGAATAACTTGTAGGGTGTGACCACTTTTGATAAAACATGCTATCAGAGTATTTATAGGAATCGTTCATAATTCCTAAGGACTGCGTTAATTCTTCTCTTAATAAATGTTTTTGGGCATTTTTATTTTTAGTTCTGAAAATATCGACATACATCGTGCCTCTAAATATTTCATTATTCCTATTTGAATAAACCCAGAAAAGTCCCCAATTTTCATCTATATAAGCTTTAGCCTTTGGTTCTATATTGGTATAACCTTCGCCTGAACCAAAAAAGATTATGTAGTTTGATTCGCGTTTAGAATTAACGCGCAGTAATTTTATAGGTGAAATTAAAGTATTTATTTCTTTGATAATTTTATCTAACTCTTTATCTAAATAAGCAGGTGGTTTTCCTGCGACAAATATTTTCATATTTGTTGCCCATTTACTGCACCGTTTACTTTCGCCGCCAAACTCTGAACCAAAAGCGAGTTCATTGAAATATTCAATGACATCATGATTGGTCATTGCTTTTGCAAAGACATTATTTGTGAGCAGTAGAATTAAAAATGATATGAATAACTTTTTTATATTCATTTTTCTTCTCTATAAATCAACGAGGCGTATGATAAATAGTTAAACTGAGATCTTGGACGTTTCCAAAACTTCAATATTTATATTACAACCACTTAATAAGCAGTATTTTCATACAATTTAACAGCGTCAAGGTTAAAATCTTCAATATCCAAAGGTGTTCCTTGATACATGAATACTTTTCGCGCACCTGTACTCATAACCATTAACTCTCTAAATCCTCTATCTTCAACCTGAGTAAGCCCACCTTCTGTTTTTTCCATAAGATGAACCACAATCGCTGGTGAGGGTGAAAACCATCTTTTGCCATATATCTTTTTAAATATAAGCTGCAATAATCGTTCAGCTACCGTAAAGCCAACTAATAAAGTACGAGGATGAGAAAAGGGATTCACTTGCTCAATGTTTTCGCCTGTTACGACTAGAGCATCATTTCCGAAGGCTAAAATCTTATTATTATTGGCGATTGTTTCTATGGCAACGATAGGTTTTTCATCAAAGTTATTACCTGTATTTATATCGGTGACTTTGATGCGATTTTCCCATATTTGTACATAAGCAATGGTATTTAATTTTTTTATCCAGTTTTTAAACACCTATTTCTCCTTATTATAAACTTGCAAACCACAACCGAAATCGCAAAGCAGATTCACCCACATAGCCTTGAGTCACAAACGCAATTTCATCCTCAGAATTTAATATAAAAATAGTTGGTACTGCGGTCACCGAATATTGTTTAGCAATGACTCCGTTTTCATCGTTTACGGTAGACCAATTAAGTTGCTGTTTTGTTAAATAATCTTGTACTTTAGTTGCCATTCCTGATTTAACCGCAACGGTTACGCCTGAATAATCCTTTAACACCGCAGAAATAGGGGCTTGCATTCCTTTGCAGGTTTTGCACCAGCTCGCCCAAAAATAAATAAATTTAGGCGCAACGATCTTTTTATTATCCAAAGTCGTTTGCGTAATCTGAGGTGGTATGCCTGAAAGTGGATTAAAACTGACAAATATCGGCGCAACAAATATTAATAAGGCGGCAATTAAATAAACGCTCCATTCCGCTCTGCTGAGGTTAAGTTTCTTCATATTCTATAAAATCAATGCTTTTATTTTTGCTGACGTGTTCGCATCCACTCTAAAAATAAATTCCACCTAATAGCCCAAATATTTTTTACAGGTGGTATATAGAGTTTTTTTTTGCGGTGCGTACACGTCGTTTTAAAGGGTCGAGTAGAAGGCGTTCTAAAGTCGTTTTTCCTAAATTATTAATCGTATTTTCCATAATGTCGATAAAAGCTCCATATTGACGATTTCGTGCATGGATATTTTCTACCGCATTATCAATATAATCTAGTGTGAGTTTTTGTGCGGCGGCTAAGGCAATGTCTGAGGCTTCTTCACTAACATTATAATCTTCAGCGATTTCCATCAACTCATCACAAGCAAGTTGATATTGTTCAGCGGCGGCATCTTCTGTAAGGGACATGATGACAATCTCCTGTTATTGGCTGTTTTGATAATATAAATGGGCTTGGCGCATTTGAATCAATGCAGTATTAAAATCATTGCTAAGTTCTATTTGCTCAGAACGTCCATCCGTTGCGGCTTGTTGTAAGGCTTTAAGGTGTAAGTCTAATTGATTTAATAAACGTACATAAGCGGTGAGTGTTTCTCGATAAGACTCTAAGGCCTGATTTTGCTGCGCGGCTTGGTCTAGCAAGATTAGAATCTGCATTTTTAAGGTATTTAGCTGTGAAATAATAATAGGGCCATTACTACCACCTGCTTTGGGTCTTAATTTTATCGGTTTAAAACCACGCCCTGTTGAGGATTTGGCAATTTTTTCCATACGCGCATTCAAGGTTTTAAGCATCGGGTGAACAATGTCGATACGCGCCTCAACTGACATGATATTAGCCAGTTTAACAAAGGCTTTAATGTGACGGCCAATATCAAATCTAAGTTGTTGATAGCGATGGTTATTAAGTCCGTATCTGACTTTATAAAATAATTCGCTATCTTTTTTCATATTGGCGATTAAGCCATTGCTGATGATGGGGGATATTCGCTCCATGCTTTTAATTATCCTACGTCGCTCTAACCCCTTTTCTACCTCTGCTAAAATGGCTTTTAATGCCGCAGCGGCGGGGTGTAATTTTGAGGCAGTGGTACTTAAGGCTTTTGCGGATAAGCGTAATAAACTGCTAAGTATATTTTTACTTTCGGATTCGGCTTGTGCGGGTTTTCCTGCGATCAAATTACTTAAAACTTTATTATAAGAGCCAACGACTTCCCATGCGGCAAGGCGAATGGCAACATCGTCAATCGGTACTTTAGACAGTAATAATTGGTTGCTTTTAAAGCTGGATTTACGTACAGCCTGCTCATCTTTTCCGCGCTTTAATACAGCAAGTTCTTTTTTGGCGACCGAATAGTCAATCACGATTTGTTCGCCAATTTTTTGAGTTTCGGCAAAGGCGTTGTTATAAGCAGAAAATTCACGAGTGGGGATAGAACAGGCGGTTAAAAAAAATAGCAGTGATAAAGTTGCTATGGTTTTTAAAGATAAAAATAAACGACTCTCAGTACCGATGATAGTTAGCATGGTGTATCCCCTTATCCTTGTGTTTATTTATCTTGATCTTCAAATAATTTATTGATTTCAGGAATAATCATTGCAATATCAAAAATATTTTGTAAAAGCTCTTTTTGTTGAATGCTAATTATTTTATTTTTAATGGTATCGGGTACATTTTGAAAACGTAGAGTTAAAATTTTAATAATATTGTTTTGTAGCGTTGAAAGCTCCCCTTTTTCCACGCCCATTTTATAAAAGGGCATTTTTTCTACAGAGACATTAGTAATCATTTCAGTTGCCTTTTTTATATGTTGCTCAAGATCTCGGTTTTCAGATAAGACGGTGAGCATGGTTAAATATTTCCGAAATTCTTTCGGTTGTTCTTTGAGTAATTCATGCAAACGCAAGGTGATGTGATTAACCATCGCTTGTTCATCATGTCCTTTAAAATCACAAAGTATTGCTAAAATAAGCGCGTCTGGGTTATCTTGTTTTATCAGTGTTTGACAATCTACACTGTGCATATCAATTAAATTATAGCGATATTGCCAGTTTTTTCCCGCTACTTCAGATTTCATTTTTAAAGGCTGTTTGCCAATATAAATGACATATTGCTCAATGGGCAGTTTAGGATAGTTAAATGCAATATCGGTATAATAACGCATCATTCTTAGCGGCATGGCGTAATCGTTACTGCTTTGAATTTCTATGTGCAGAATAAACGCTTTATTTTCACGGTCTTTTAGTTTAACGAC
>WTBX01000416.1 GCA_013138855.1 Methylococcaceae bacterium | reverse complement strand
CTTGGGAATGCCTACCAACAAGCTCCGCTTGATGAACAGCAAGCGATTAGTTAATATTTAAAGCTATCAAGCAGAGCTTGTTGGTATGCGTTCCCAAACAAAGTTTGGGAACGCGCCTAAAATCCTCCTCAATGTGTAGCAACGTAGTCTTGTAATACTTTATCCATTCTAGTTTGCCAGCCTTTCCCTGTTGCCCTAAAGTAAGCAGTTACTTCGGGTGATAATCGAATGGTAATTCTATCTTTTTTAATATCTGAAACTGGTCGCCCACGTGATTTTAAAAATGTCTGCATTTCGGCTACTTCAGAAACGGGTTTAAACTGTTTAAGTTCTTCATCGCTTAAATCAAAGCAGAAATCAAAGGGGTCAGAGTAACTTGATTTTTAACCATTTTATCGAAAATCGTTATCGTTTTTTAGCAGAAGTAACTGATGCAGTTTGTTCGGTATGGCCTTCAAATCGTGTTGGGGTTAGACTCGCTCCAAACGGTTGTTTTAATGATATGGGTTCAACCGATTTTAGAGAGCAATTTTTGTATGTTGCCAAACAACTAAATGCTTTAGACCTAGCGTATTTGCATGTGGTGGATGGTTTAGGCTTTGGTTTTCATGAATTAGGCGAGGCTATGACTTTAGCTGAATTTCGTGAAGTTTATGACGGCGTATTAATAGGTAATTGTGGTTATGATAAAGAAACTGCTGATGAGGCTATTGCTAAGGGTGATGCCGATTTAATTGCTTTCGGTCGCCCTTTTATCAGTAACCCTGATTTAGTCGAACGTTTTGAGCAAGATGCACCGTTGAATGAAATGGCAGCTATGGAACATTGGTATTTACCAACGGGGGCAAAAGGTTATGTTGATTATCCAGTATTAGCGAGTTCTACTTAACCCATCTTTCGATTTTTGCGACATCTTTTTTGCTTTATTTATGGTAACCTTTTCGCCGTTATTATTGCCTCAAATAGAGGGTTTAGAACCCAAAAGTATGTCGAATTTAAAAAAACAGTCTACAGGGCGCGTAAAATCACGCGCCAGATTATGTGTCGCTCGGCATAAAGCATGAGGAGTTTTGTGTGACAATAAAATTTTCCAAGCCGCAGAACTCATGCTGAAATGGCGTGATTTTTGGCGGAGGTCTTGTATGAAACGTGCTAATTTAAATATCATTATTGATATTCTTGCCTTTTGTTGCTTTCTGTTTTTAACAACAACAGGTATTTTAATTCATTATGTCTTGCCTAAAGGCAGTGGTTATTACCGTACATTATGGGGGTTAGATCGACATCAATGGGGCAGTATTCATTTATGGATTGCGGTTATATTTTTTGCTATTTTAGCGATACATTTAATACTGCACTGGCGTTGGTTATTAAATATTTTCAAAAATAAACCCAGTCAGCATTCTGGATTTAGACTGGGATTAGGGCTTGTTTCTTTTTTCGCTTTACTGGCTGTTGCTATCGCCCCTTTAGTTAGCCCTGTAAATACTGTCGAGCGTTACCCAGAAGATAGTCAGTTTTCTAAGGAAATAATGATAAAAGGCTCAATGACTTTAGAAAAATTGGAACGAGACACGGGAGTTTCTGCAACTTATTTAATTAAAGAACTAAATTTACCCATCGATACGCCACACAACGAACGCCTTGGAATTTTAAAAAATAAATATGGTTTTAAAATGAGTGCGGTTAAAAAGGCGATTTTTCGCTATGAAAAAGTGGAACATAAATAAATCTAACGGATTTAAAGAAGTGCGTTGCAATACGGATTAAAACTTCGTGCGCGACTAAAGTCGCGGCTCCGCCTGAATAGTTACCTTTATCTTAAGGTTCGCTCATTTCTCTAGTTTGTATGATTAACCTACACTCAAAAAAGGTTAATCATACAAACGAGAAAAAAATGATAGGCTTTAAACGTATCAACAATCTGGAATGAAAAAACAAGTTTTTCACTCTGGTATCAAGCTATATAATAATCAGCGTAACTCAGTCTTTGGAAACGCGGTCTTTAGCCGCGTAAGCACGTAACATATAAGGCGTGTAAAGTATAAATGAGTAGAATAATAAAAACCTAACCTTTGTGAAACTCACTCCGCGACTAAAGATCACGGTTCCTATCTGAGTCGTTACTAATCACCTTTAAAAAATAAATATGAGTATTAAAACCATTATCTTAGCAGCAGGTCAGGGAACACGAATGCGTTCTAGCTTGCCTAAAGTCTTACATAAAATAGCAGGTAGAGCTTTGTTACAGCATGTCTGTGATACCAGTTTAGAGCTTGAAAATAATAGTATTTTTGTTGTTTATGGGCATGGTGGCGAACGTGTTAAAGATGAATTAGCCAGTCTTAATGTCAGTTGGATAAAACAAGCGGAGCAGCTTGGTACAGGTCATGCGGTACAGCAAGCCGAGGCGGAGATTAATGATGATGATACCGTATTAATTTTATATGGTGATGTGCCTTTGTTGAAAAAATCAACGGTGGAAACGCTGCTTGCTAATGTCAGCGATCGCTCTTTAGCTTTACTGACGGTTTCTTTAGATGACCCGACAGGTTATGGTCGAATCGTGCGCGATCAACATCATAAAGTGATTAAAATTGTTGAACAAAAAGATGCTTCTGAAGCTGAGCAACAAATTAACGAAGGCAATACAGGGATTTTAGCGACACAAGGCGCAAAATTGAAAGATTGGCTTTCACGTTTAAATAATAACAATGCTCAGGATGAATATTATTTAACGGATGTCATTGAAATGGCGGTTAAAGATGGTTTGGAAATTAAAACGAATCAGCCTGAAAATGCCGATGAAGTCTTAGGGGTTAATAATCGCCAACAATTAGCCTATTTGGAAAGAGCTTATCAATTACAAC
>WTBX01000040.1 GCA_013138855.1 Methylococcaceae bacterium | reverse complement strand
GCTCACGAAGCACTTAATACACTTTTAGATTTAGATTATTATGGAAACCAGCTCTTTGGTATTCAAGCCGCAGCCTATGGTTATTTTAAAAAACTTCCCGAAGAATTAAGCCTTGATGAAGTAATCTATCTTGTTGCACTCACTCATGCTCCTAGTTATTACGAATGCAAGCCTGAGCGAATTATTAAATTAATGAATCGTTTAAGAACTTTGCTATCAACACATTATCCGAAGTTATATGCTACAACTGTTCCCATAAAATCAGTCCCTGCTAGTGATTTAAGTAAAAAGTGTGAAACTAGCAAAAAATAAAAAACATGAAAATCGACACCCTGTTTTACAGCTTATTCCAACATCACCCTAAATTAGCATTGGAATTATTAGGGCTGGATTATGATGAAAAAAGTTACCGTTTCGGTTCGGAAGAAATCAAACAAACTGCCTTTAGAGTCGATGGCATATTTACGCCATTAGTTGATAATCCTGAACAACCATTGATTTTTGCAGAAGTCCAATGCCAAGCGGATGATGATTTTTATGACCGTTTATTTAGTGAAATAACCTTGTACTTGCGCGTACATAAGCCTGAACATAAATGGTTTAGCGTTAGTTATTTATCCAACCCGAAAGTTAGAACGTGAGGCAAATATTGCTTTTCAAGCATTTATGGATTTGCCGCAACTACACAGGATTTATCTGGAAGATTATAAAATCCGTAAAGGCATTTCACCTACATTAGATTTGTTGAGTTTAATTTCTTGTACCAAACAAAAAACCATGACAGTCGCACGCGATTTGGTGAATAGTTATGATGATATAGATGCAGAGATTTTAGATTTTATTGAAACGATTTTGGTATATAAGTTACCGACGTTAAGTCGAGAGGAGATTAAAGAAATGTTAGGTTTAGATGATGTTAAATTAAAAAATACTCGGTTTTATCAAGAAATAGCGGAAGAAGAAGGAAAGAATATATTAAAGCGACTATTAACGCTTCGTTTTGGAGAGTTACCAGAGCAAGTAAAACAGCGTTTAGAAACAGCAAATACTGAACAAGTAGAGCAGTGGACAGATGCCTTATTTGATGCACTTTCTTTAGATGATTTATTAAAAAAAACTATCCATTAATAAAATCTTAGCATCATGCCAAAAAAGAAACTCATCAAAAAACAAAATTATAATGAGGGCGATAAACTTTCGCCGTGGCGTGAGTCTTTAAACGATATTATTTTTGGTGCAGAAACTCCAATGGGTAAAGGCTTTGATGTACTGTTAATTATTATGATAATTTTCAGTATATTAATGGTAATGCTTGACAGTGTTGAATCCATACAAACTAAACACCTTCAATTATTCTATTTTTCAGAATGGTTTTTTACCGTTTTATTTACCATTGAATATTTATTACGTTTAATTTGTGTACGTAAACCGTGGTTATATGCACGTAGTTTTTTTGGCTTAGTTGATTTATTAGCGATATTACCAACCTACATAGGATTGTTTATTCCTAGTGTTAAATATATGTTGGTATTACGAGTTTTACGTCTGCTTAGAATTTTTAGAGTGCTTAAGCTTTCAGAATATATGCAGGAAGCTAATGTTTTGATGGATGCATTAGCAAACAGTTTTCGTAAAATTACCGTCTTTTTATATGTCGTCTTAACCCTAGTTGTCGTTTGCGGCTCACTAATGTATGTGGTAGAAGGTAGCGAATCGGGGTTTACCAGTATTCCAAAATCAGTTTATTGGGCAATTGTCACTTTAACAACAGTCGGTTATGGTGATATTGCTCCACAATCCCCTTTAGGACAAATCATCGCCTCAACGATCATGATTATGGGTTACGGCATTATTGCTGTCCCGACTGGAATTTACAGTGCCGAATTACTCAAAAGCCATAAAGCTGACAAAATCACCAATGATGCCTGTCCTGATTGTGGCGCAACAGGACATGACTTTGATGCCGACTTTTGTAAATATTGTGGTCATTTATTAGATTAACTTTTAACTTATTTGTCTTTCAAACATAAGGAGTTTATATATGCGTTATTTACACGCTATGGTCAGAGTCAAAGACCTTGATAAGTCACTGGATTTTTATTGTCATAAACTAGGGCTTAAAGAATCTCATCGTATAGAAAGTGAAGAAGGACGTTTTTCACTGATTTATTTATACGCGCCACAAGATAGTGAGCAAGCTCAAGCGAGTGAAGCTCCTCTTATCGAATTGACCTATAACTGGGATACCGAAGATTATGATAGTGGACGTAATTTTGGGCATATAGCCTTTGAAGTCGATAATGTTTATGAAACCTGCAAGCATTTAATCGAACAAGGTATCACTATAAACCGCCCACCGCGTGATGGTTATATGGTATTTATTAAATCACCAGATAATATTTCTATCGAATTACTACAAAAAGGTGACAAGCTAGCCCCTACAGAACCATGGGTTTCTATGAAGAATAGCGGCACTTGGTAATATTATTATTATGGTCTTTCATAAAATAAATAGTAATAGTCTTTAGAATTCAAGTTCATACTGTACTGTTTAATCTACCTCCCAAATGTGGAATGTCTACATTTGAAACACAAGATGACTCATTTTGCTTTGCGAAATCAACTGTACATTAAAGCCTTGCAACAGGCGATGAATGAGTTGAATGAAATTAGGACTGCCTAACATCAGTTAATAAGTTTAGTTGCGGTAAGCCCATCTATTTTAGGTATTTGAATATCCATTAATACCAAGTCGTAATGAGTTTGATTTAAAGCCTGAATTGCTTCTTCACCATTATTTGTAATAGTGATGTTTTTAAAACCGCTTATACCGTGATGTTTTCAGGCTTTTATTTTGCGTTATTTTTAACTTTAATTGCGCTAATGTTAAGACCCTTGGGTTTTGATTATCGAAGTAAGCTACCGTCTGAAAAATGGTGTGCTAATTGGGATAAAGCTTTATTTATCGAGCGAAAGAAAGTATTTTAGTGCGCTTGCGTGAAAAACAGCAAACGCAGTGATTCACCGTTTTCATTAATCTATATCAGCTTAACCGCTTTTAAAGATGCTCATAATCTTCCCGCACATGAAATGGATAAGACTTTACGCGCTGTGGTTGATACTTTACAACAAGATATACGTATCGGTATAGATCTTGCTTCGCGCTTTGGAGGACAGGATTTTTTATTAGCTTTAAGCGGTGTACCGTTACAAAAAGCCGATAAAATTGCTCAAACGATCCAAAAAGACTTGTTTGAGCGCGTAAAAACACCCTGTAATCTTGCCGTTGAAGTACGTTATGGGCTGGCAGAACATTCGATACGCTCGCCTCAATTTGGTGCGAGGTGTCCACAAATAAGCATGAATCATCGGCATTAATTAATATAGCCATGGAACAATGCTTTGCCAAAGAAGTTTTAGAGGACGAGGAAGAAGGCATTGAGTAAAACTAATATTGATTCGATACTACTTTCTGAGGTACATTATCACCTGTTACCCGAATGTTTAGATTAACATTATGAGAACAGCTAATATTTTTGATTCTATAGAACGTATAGCCGCATTAATGCGTGCAGAGGAACGCAAGCGATGCGCTGAGTTCGGCTTGCAACCTGTGCATTTGCAGGTGCTAGACTATTTATTAATCTGTAATCAATACAGCGATACACCCGCTGCATTAAGTAAATACTTAGGCATGACACGCGGCACAGTGTCACAAACTTTGTTATTAATGCAGAAAAAAGGTTATGTTGAAAAAATTCCTGATACTGATGATAAACGTGTCATTCATTTAAAAATTTCAGCCGCAGGGAAAAAAATTCTAGTACAAGCAAAGCCAGTTGATTTATTTGAACAAGCCTCGGCGCTATTAGAGGCGGATGGTAAAGCAGGTGTTTCTGAAGATTTTTTTCTACAAGCCCTAAGCGCGTTACAAACCGTCAATCAATCACAGTCTTTCGGGCTTTGTAAAACCTGTAAACACTTTACACCTAAAACTCAAGGTGGCTTATGTGGCTTAACGAAAGCTAAACTAACTAAAGCTGATAGTGAGAAAATCTGTCAAGAACATACCTTATAATTTAGACACACGAGGTTTTAAAAAACCTCGTGTGTCTGCCTTCTCTTTGCCTCTTTTAAAAACAAAATCCGCCTAACTAATAACCAAGCACTTTACTATGTAATTAAATAGGACTAGAATAGTCCTAAATTTTAGGAGACTTTATGTTACGGCTAAGTAAATTAACTGATTACGCCACCGTTATTTTGACGTATATGGCAAAAAATCAACATGATTTACATGCAGCGGTTGGCATTTCCGAAGCAACTGGAATCAACCCTCCTACCGTAAGTAAAATTTTAAAAGCCTTAGTCAAAGCAAAAGTTTTACAGTCAACACGCGGAGCAAAAGGTGGTTATTGTTTAGCGCGTGCGCCCGAAAAAATTACTGTAGCGAGTGTGATTAGTGCTTTAGAAGGACCTATTGCATTGACCGAATGTAGCATTTCGCATC
>WTBX01000367.1 GCA_013138855.1 Methylococcaceae bacterium | reverse complement strand
CCATGAGCCTGAAATCAATACGGCTTGTCCTTTTTCAATTTCCAACACTGCACGCGCACCGTAAACAGGTAAACCTTTATAAGTCTGCTCTAATTGATAATAGGCATTGCCCTGTTCATCGGCTGTTTGATTTTTAACGTCTAAGGAATCTTGCTCGCCTAAACCTAATTGCGGTTTTTGTTCATTAACCACGCTTTGTGCTTGTTGCTGATTCTCAACCACTGTATTGGTCGGCAAGTTGTATTCTTGTGAACTTGGAACTTTCGCCAGTAAAGGTTTAGGCGTAGATTTTTCTTTCCCCGTATCATCACTAGGCTTTTTAGCAACAGGAGGTGTTCCAGAGGAAGAGGAGGTTTCAGGCGTGGGGTTGAATAGCAACCAAGCAGCGGCTGCAAATAATAAAAAGGCGAGAAAAAGAAGGGCTTTGTTTTTCATCAGCATTTCACCTTTTAAGCGTTCTAAAGAAAAGCCGACGAGAAGTCGGCTTTTCAAATATATAAAGTTAGATCATAGTTTCCTAAGCTTCCAGCACAACCGCCGCTTTTAGCTTTTTCATCGCATTTTTTTCAAGCTGTCTAATACGCTCAGCAGATACACCATAACGAGCGGCTAATTCATGCAAAGTCGCTTTTTTATCAGACAACCAACGACTTGATAAAATATCCAAACTACGCTCATCAAGCTCGGCCATTGCCTCAGACAATAAACCTTCTTTATGATCTTTCCAGTCAGATTTTTCTACCAACATCGCAGGATCAGACTCGCTTTCCATTAAATAACTGGCAGGTGCGGTGTAATTATCATCGCTCGCCGACTCATCAACAGGCATATCAAATGACATATCACGCCCATCCATGCGTTTTTCCATCTCATAAACTGTTTTAAGGTCAACACCCAAGTTTTCAGCCATCGCCTCAGCATCTGCTTTAGATAACCACCCTAAACCCTTTTTAGATTTACGCAGATTAAAAAACAATTTACGTTGTGATTTAGTGGTGGCAACTTTCACCATCCGCCAGTTTTTAATCACATATTCATGAATTTCGGCACGAATCCAATGCACTGCAAAGGATACCAAACGCACACCCACTTCTGGGTCAAAGCGTTTTACCGCCTTCATTAAACCGATATTGCCTTCCTGAATAATATCAGGGAGTGGTAAACCGTAGCCGCTATAGCCACGCGCCACATGAGCAACAAAGCGCAAATTTGACATTACCAACTCTCTAGCGGCCTCCACATCCCCGTCGTCTCTATAACGTACTGCAAGATCATATTCTTGCTCAGGAGTTAATTTAGGCATTTGACCGACTACATTTAAGTAGCTATCAAACGTACCGACCGATAAATTAATAGGTAAAGCTAATCCGTCACTCATAGATACACCTCATTTTTTATAAATTCACAGAGATTTTAGCACTCTTGCAAAGAGAGTGCTAATAAAAATACAGTAAAACCCTATCTAACATAAAAGTTCCACTGAATTTCAAATAACTTCGACTGATAACTACGCAAAAGGTTCGTTATCGTTTACTTCACTCTTCACAATTTGCTTTAAAGTTTTTAACATTTTAAAAATAGTAAAGATTTCTTCTGCATCCGCATTATAATTTTTACTAATGCAATACTCGTTATCTTTTAAAACAATAAAGTTCCACACCAAACCCACAACAAACAAACCATAAATAGGCAGTTTATTCGCATTCATTTCCTTTGCAACCAGCATTGCAGCTAGAACCTGCGCATCAGGTGTTCCTTGATTTTCAACGCTGCGTTTATATTCATGCATACAAAAATAAGGCATATGTGGATTACGAATTCCTGTCGCAATCATGCCATCAACTACACCTGAAAGTTCGTAATCACCAATAACGCCTTTTAAGGGACGTTCTAAAAAATAACCAATTTGCTCATCATCAATACCAGCAGTCATCATCACAGGACTGATAAATTTATTTTCTAATTCAGTTTCATTCCAAGCACGACCGCCTCTAATCAATGATTTTTGCAGATTTTTTAAAGTTTGCTTTTCAAAGTCATTGAGTTGTTGTTCATTATTTTCCCATTGATTCAATAATTCAGATTCCCACACTTGTCTTAAAGTAAATGCCTCGTCTAAAGTATCTAAATCCCATTCTTTAAAAGTTGCTGTTTTCATTTTTACTCTATTTAAATTATAACTGTGAAAAAAACTTGTTTTTCACTCCTGATTTTAAAATCACGCCACCAGTGGTATTACACCTTTAACTCGTAACTCCGCAAAAGGCTCACTTTGTAGAATTTCGATAACCCCTTCTTTACTAAGTTCCAAAATCGCCAAAAAACAAATGACCACCCCTGCCCTGCCTTCTTTAAAAGTAAAAAGACTCGCAAAAATCACATACTCGGTATTTTTTAAACTTTGCAGAATAAAGCTCATCCGATCTTTAAGTGATAATGTCTCTTTAGTAATTTGATGTTCGGTTAATTGTTCCGCACGATTAAGCACAGCTTTAAAGGCGAGTAAAATTTCAGTGAGTTCAATATCAGGATGTTGACGTTTAACTTTTATTTCAGGTGTGGTTACCTGTGATGGAAAAATATCACGCTCTTGTCTAGGCAATTTCTCAAGTTCTTCTGAGGCTTTTTTAATGCGTTCGTATTCTCGTAATCTAGCAATCAATGTAGCTCTAGGATCATCGTCCTCACCTTCGCTTTCCGTAGGTTTAGGCAACAGCATTCTTGATTTAATTTCCGCTAAAAATGCAGCCATCAATAAATATTCACCCGCTAACTCTAGGTGCAACCCCTCCATTAACTCAATATAAACCATGTATTGCCGACTAATTTTAGCGACAGGAATATTTAAAATATCAAGATTCTGTTTACGGATTAAATAAAGTAATAAATCTAAAGGGCCTTCAAAAATATCGACGATAACTTCTAAGGCATCGGGGGGAATATATAAATCTTCGGGAAATGCTTGCCACAGTTCGCCATCAACCTTTGCTAAAGTAGATAATTGTTCACTATCCACGTTACTCTCACTAATCTGTTTAAAGAGATAAGTGTAGCATCAAATGAACTTTTATCCGTTTCTACTTTAAATGTCAGGGGCTTGGAAACGCGACTTTCAGTCGCGCACGAATCATAATTACTCAAACTGTAAAAAGAACACACTTTGCGCGGCTAAAGTTCGCGTCTCGTCTTATATTTTTTAACTGATGTTACGCAAAGGAGTGAAAAAAACAAGTTTTTTCACGCTTGCAAATACTTTAATGTTTAGAATATAAAGAGGGAGTCCAAAACATGTTTTGGACTCCAATTTATAAATCAATATTTTGGGTTCATCAATATTTTCCTTGAAAATATAAGTATAGTCGAAGGGCGGATGGTTAAGCCGTCTTAAGTTGGTAGCCTTCATTGACAAAGGAGTTTAAGCCGCTTTTATCAAAATTATCCACACTTAAAAATAAATTTAAAAAATTAAATATAACATCTGATAGTTATTTTCCTAATTCTATGACTTTTATTCAAAACCTTAATTATCAAGGTTCTCATAAACTATATAAAAAAATAACAAATTTATCAGGATTAGATGAAGCATTGTTTCTTGGTTTGCAAGAGATAGAAAAGATAGGTATTTTAAATATTTCTCTCATTTATGAGAGATGGTGTTTATTACAAATTATCAAAGTATTGGTTGATATTTATCATTTTTTGCCAGAAAAAGACTGGAAGAATAAATTAATTAACCAAACACTAACCTCAGGTAAAAATATAGAAATTAGGTTTGAAAATGAAAAAATTAAAAGAAATGTAACTTTATGGTA
>WTBX01000066.1 GCA_013138855.1 Methylococcaceae bacterium | reverse complement strand
GACATTTTCTCCTAAGCCATACGCGCCTGTGATAAAGACGACATCTTGAAAACCTGATTCGGTATCTAGGGAAAACATTACGCCACTAGCGGCCAAATCTGAGCGTACCATTTTCATAATGCCAATGGATAAGCCGATTTTGAAATGGTCAAAGCCTTGGAGAATGCGATAATGAATTGCTCTATCAGTGAATAAACTGGCAAAACAGCGTTTGCAAGCTTCGAGTAGCGCGTTACCACCGTGAATATTGAGATAGGTATCTTGTTGACCTGCAAAACTTGCAGTAGGTAAGTCTTCGGCGGTAGCGGAGCTGCGAACGGCAACCGTTAAGTCTTCGCCATATTGTTGTTGCAGTTTGGAGAATGCTGCGAGGATTTGTTTTTCCAATTCAATAGGAATCGGTGCAGCGTAAATAATTTCGCGGGCTTGTCTGGCGCGTCTGGCTAAATCGTTTAAATCATCGTGATCTAGCGCGTCTAAAGCGGTATGTAATTTATTTAAAGCTTGGGATTCATCTAATAAATAATGATATGCCTCAGCGGTGATGGCAAAGCCATTAGGGACTTTAATACCTTCGGTTTCTAAGTTACTGTACATTTCACCTAGCGAAGCATTTTTGCCTCCGACTAATGGCACATCATTAATCGTTAATTCTTTAAACCAACGGATATAATTATGCGGATTCATGACAACCTCCTACAACTTGATATGGTATAGAACCGTTTTACTCAGTTGTTTGTTGGATGTACAGATATTTTTTTTCGTTCCCTCACGAAATTTGGAACCGCGACTTTAGTCGCGGAAGCATTAAAAATACACGGTAACTTTACTTTTAAACCTCGGTGGAATTTATGACCGTTTCCGCGACTAAAGTCGCGGTTCCTAATTATCTCTGAAATTGCCCTTGCTTTAAAAAAGCACAAGTCTGACTAATCACTTTCTGACTACGCATAATCACAGGATGACAAACAGGCATCACTAAAAAGTCACTCATACCTTCCACTTTAGCTCTAGCAACCGAAACCTTGCCATCATTTGCACCGTCAATTAATAAAGATAATAAAAGATTAATACTTTTATTACCGATAATCACGCCCACTTCGTAATTCACCGCGCCTAAACGATTTGGCAAGCTATCAGCACTTGCGCCAATTTGCTGTCCCGCAATACCATTTAGCCATTTATACACGCGTAAATGCCCCAATTTTTCGACAATTTCACTGCCTTTATTCGGAGGACTTAACATCACCACGCGCCCAAGATTAGCAATATTATGCTTGCTTAAATAATAACGAACTAAAATTCCGCCCATAGAATGGGTTACAAAATGAATTTTGGTCGGCTTATATTCACGCTCACAGCTCAAAAGAGCCTGTGAAATCGTCTCTTCTGCTAAGACTTCGACAGAATCCACGCGTGAAGGATAATCACAATTTAAGGTCAAATATCCCTCACGCTTTAAAGCCGCCTCCATCTTTTTCATAGAGGCCGCGCTTCTCGCTAAGCCATGTAATAAAATCACCACTTCGCTAGAGGCCAAGGACATATCAGTTACTTCTTTTTAATATAAAAAACCTGCTGGTCATCGGCTTTTTTATAATCAATAATCTGATGACCGACTTGGTCGCTATACACGCCAATATCCAAATGAGCAGCGGGGTCGGTGGCAATTATTTTAACCACTTGTTCGCTTTCAATTTCCTGCATCGCCTTTTTTAAACGTAATAACGGTAAAGGACAGTGCAAACCAATCGCATCAACTTCTAAATCAAATTCAATCATATTTTGTCTCAAGCGTAGCAACAACGCTTATAATAGTGTCTTCAGAAAAATTAAAGAATTATATCAACAATGGACTACTTCCCCATTTTTTTAAATTTAAAGCAGCAACCTTGCCTTGTTATTGGTGGCGGAGAAGTGGCTGCGCGTAAGATTAATTTATTAGCTAAAGCCAACGCAAACATCACCGTGATTGCAGAACAATTTGGCGAAACCGTTAAAGCGATGGAAAAAAATAATGCGCTAACCTTGCTTAACAAATCATTTTCACCTGATGATGTCAGTGATTATCATTTGGTGGTTTCAGCCACCGATAATCAGGCTTTAAATGAAAGCGTGGCGAAAATCTGTACGGAAAAAAGGATTTTGGTTAATGTGGTTGATAATCCTCAATTGTGTAGTTTTATCTTTCCTGCGATTATAGACCGCTCACCTGTGATTGCGGCGGTTTCTACGGGTGGCGTTTCTCCTGTGTTAGCGCGTTTATTAAGAGCAAAAATAGAATCGGTTGTTCCCGCGCAATTTGGTCAACTCGCACAATTGGCGGAAAAATTTAGAGACTCGGTTAAGAAAAATATCACTCAAGCTTCACAGCGTCGCATTTTTTGGGAACACACCTTGCAAGGTGCGGTGGCTGAATTAGTTTTTTCAGGAAAATCGCAACAAGCCGAAGCATTATTAGAAGAAAACCTGAAAAATACAGAGGGTTCGGTCGTTAAAGGCGAAGTTTATTTAGTCGGTGCAGGGCCAGGGGATCCAGATTTATTAACCTTTAGAGCCTTGCGTTTAATGCAACAAGCTGATGTCGTGGTTTATGATCGTTTGGTTTCCCCAGAAATTCTGGAGTTAGCACGTAGAGATTCTGAAAAAATTTATGTGGGTAAAAAACGTGATAATCACAGTCTACCGCAAGAATCTATTAATGAATTATTAGCCAACCTCGCCAAACAAGGTAAACGTGTGGTGCGTTTAAAAGGCGGTGATCCGTTTATTTTTGGGCGCGGTGGCGAAGAAATTGAAACCTTGATGGAACAAGGCATTAGTTTTCAAGTAGTCCCTGGTATTACGGCTGCTTCTGGATGTGCGACTTATGCGGGGATTCCTCTCACTCATAGAGATCATGCGCAATCTTGCACCTTTGTAACAGGACATTTAAAAGATGGTTCGATTAATTTAAATTGGAAGCAATTAGTCGCGCCTAATCAAACCATCGTTATTTATATGGGGCTTGTGGGGCTGGAAAAAATTTGTAGTCGCTTAATTGAACACGGCAGTTCACCTGACCATCCGATTGCCATTGTTCAACAAGGAACAACAATACATCAACGAGTCATTAGTGGCACATTAGCAACCTTGCCGCAAATGCTGGTTAATGAAGATATAAAACCGCCTACACTAATTATTATTGGTACAGTCGTTAGCCTACATGATAAGTTAGCGTGGTTTAAAGCTTAATTCATTAAAATTAAGTTTTTACCCACGAAAGACGCGAACATTGACATAGCTGAATATCAAACAACAATTCAGTCATGGTTCAGGCGAATTAAATAAAAATAACCTCGCATTGGAAAAAATAGGCATCATAAGTTAATAAAATCATTAAAAATTTAACAAAAGTGTTGAATTTTCTTGCAAAATTACCTATCCTTTGCAGGTTTATGTTTTAACAGAGCTATTTGCTATCAATAGCCCTAATTTCAATCACAAATAGAGAGAGTAGAAGATGAAAAAATTATTAATCGCAACAGCAGCAATGACTTTAATCGGTTTAAGCAGTCCGTCAATGGCAGAAGGCGATGCAAAAGTGGGTAAAAAAATCTATGACCGCGCTTTCGGTCGTGGTTGTGGTGCTTGTCATGACATCGCGTCTAACCCACAATTAGCTGACTTAATAAAAGCAGGTAAATTAGATCGTGCTACTTTTGGTACTGTTTTAAAAGAAGGCAAAAACGGTATGCCTAAAGCTATCGCAACAATCATGGGAATCAAACCTGTTAAAAAAGCAGGCTTATCTGAAGAAGAAGCGATTGATGCTGTTTACACTTTCTTAAGCAAATAAGTTTAAGTTAATAAGATAACACCTCACCCCTGAGGTGTTATCTATCCTCAAATATCCCCTTCTAATTGATAATTTAAAATTGATAATTATCAATTGCCCATTATCAATTCTCCATTGATAATCATCCCATGTTTCAAAAACTTTACGACAAAGCTTTAGGCTGGTCTAAACATCGTCATGCTAGCAAATATTTATTTGCCCTAAGCTTTGCAGAATCTTCCTTTTTTCCTATTCCTCCCGATGTAATGCTCGCGCCAATGTCGTTAGCGCAGCCTAAAAAAGCCTTTAATTTTGCTTTATGGACAACCATCGCCTCAGTTTTAGGCGGGATGTTCGGGTATGCTATCGGTTATTTTTTATTTGATTCCATAGCACCTTGGTTACAAAGCACACATTATTGGGATAAATATTTGCTCGCTGAATCTTGGTTTAAAGATTGGGGATTTTGGGCGATTTTTATTGCGGGTTTTTCACCTATCCCCTATAAAGTTTTTACGATAGCAGCGGGAGCATTGCAAATGTTTTTCTTGCCGTTTATTGTTGCATCTTTGATTGGACGAGGCGCGAGGTTTTTTCTGGTGGCAATGTTATTGGCTGCGGGAGGCGAAAAACTTGAATCAAAATTGCGTCAATATATGGATATAATCGGCTGGGCAACGGTGATTTTATTAGTTATTGGCATTGGTGTTTATAAGTACTTACACGCTTAGAAAATATCCACGAAAAGCATTAAATTTTCGGCATCCTTCATTTTTCGGTTTATAGTTTAAATCGGAGTCCAATAGCTTTAGCTATTGGCGAGTCACGAAAATAGCTAAAGCTATTTACTCCGCGTAACTTTTTAAAAATAAAGTGTAAACTACTTTTTAAGCTGAATGAAGGATGCTCTCCCTAAGACTGGCGGCTACCTGAAAGACGTAGTCTTTTGGGTAGCTGCCAGTCCCCATTAAATACATTAATATGGAGCATGGGGACTGGCAGCAAACTAAAGGGCTTCGCCCTTCAGCTTGCCGCCAGTCTTTTAATCGTGACTCCCCAAAAATAAAATGTTCGTGTCTTTTCCTGTTTTTCGTGGACAATAGACAACTACAGCAATTAAAGACGATAAGAAGACAATGAGCCGACAAGAAAAAAAACTTAATATGTGTCTATTAATGACACCCGATATGGCAAATTTTGCAG
>WTBX01000161.1 GCA_013138855.1 Methylococcaceae bacterium | reverse complement strand
CCGTCCCCCGTATAAATTAGAAATAGTGTCCGCTAAATCTAATGCGTTTTTGGCATTTTTTAAGGTGTAAATTTTAGTTTTTTCTTTCTTAAACTCAACCTGTTCCATACGGTATTCTTGCACGGTGTACAGGCGAATAATGTTGGCGCGTTTATCGTGTTTGTACCAAAGGTTATAAGTCTTTGCGATAGCATCAATCACATCTAAAGGGCGAATATTTTGCAAATACATGGTGATATGTATTTTTGCTGCTTGCTGAGAGGCGACAATATTTAGGCTTGATTGGTCGGAGAGTACTTTTAAGGCATCGCTAACGGTAATGTCTCTAAAATCAAGTTGGGCAATTTTGTTAGCTGCAATCGCGGCTGGCGAGGTGAAGAGGTGAATTAGCAATAAGCCTAATAAAAGTGTTTTTTTCATAGTTTAATTTTATTTTTGTCTTTTATTGCAAAATAAGTTGTTGGTTATGGGGTGAAACAAAAATACTCACATGTGTTTTTTTGATTTCATCAACGCGAATAGTAATGACTTTATGATTTTCTACAAATGATGCACTTTTACCTTCAAAAATATGTAAGGTGCTTTTGTTAATTTTTAAGATAACGCTGGAGGCTTTGGCTCTTCCTAAAACTTTAGCCGCTAAACTAATATCAGGGATTTGAGGCATTGCAGTATTAGTATCATCACTCTTAGCATTACTTGTAGGGCGAATATTTTTTAAGGCTTGACGAAAATTGTCATTCATTTTTGTCGGATCTCGGAATGTTTTTAGATCTTGCTTATCCGTTTTATTAGTCTCATCAATACCCATCACCTTTTTTAAAAGCTGAGTTGGATTGCGTAATGCTTCGGTTGCATCATTTAAACTTTGAACCGCAGCATTAGAGCTTTTAGTATAAATTTGATTTTTATAGCCTTCTTTATGTTCCGCTATCGCAGGAAAGCTACATAAAGCCAAAAGTAATATTCGTAAACAATATCTCATGAAGGACTGCCCCCAGCAGCCGAAAACATAGCGACTAAGAACGCCGCATAGACAAAACCGACAATACCGCCAACAAACACGGTCATCATCGGTGCAATCATTCCTGTTAAAGTGGCAATCGCTTTTTGTAACAGTTCATCATGATATTCCGTCATTTCCAGTAAAATATCATCCAGCGTTCCTGAGTTTTCCCCCACATGTACCATTTGCAGTAATAACGGCATATAAGGTGACTCGACCTCTAAAGAATCGCCTAATGCCGAACCATGTAAAATTTTTCGATGTGCATAAGCAATGCGACTCGCCATATATTTATTTACATGCAGTCTTTCCATTGTCTCCAACGCTTCAACCATCACCACGCCACTACGCAATAATAATCCCATCGCCCGCGAAAATAACACCGTGCCTGATAAACGAAATACATTACCAAATAAAGGAATTTTTAAAGACAATTTATCTATCCACCAGCGCGAAGTGGCAATATTATAAAGAATGATAAACGTCACCGTGCAAAATACCGCGCCAATCCCTATAAAAATAATATTTTCTTTAAACCAGTCCGACACATCAATTAAGGCTTGGGTCATCGGCGGCATCGGTTTCCCCATGATGAGTAATAATTTTTTAATCTCGGGGACAATACTCGTTAGCATAAATACCACCAAGCCAATCGCAAATAATAAGGTAAAAGCAGGATATTTAAGGGCAGAGATGATTTGTTTTTTTAGGCGGCGACTCGATTTTATTTCTTCCGCCGCTTGATCGGTAATAACGCTCAAATGACCTGTTTGTTCACCCACATGAATTAATTGCAGGGTAAACTCGCTAAAAATCTTATGCTCGCTTAACGCATCTGTAAAAGAACTACCTTGCTGGATGCGTTCAATTAATCGTGTCCATGTTTTTCGCGCCCCAATGCGACTATGCGTCGAGGTAATTTCCAAAGCATCTAATAAACTAATGCCACTGCGTAACATCACCGCGACTTGATGAAATGCCACTTCAATATCGGCATTGTTGATGCTGCGATAATCCAATGGGTTTAAACTAAAGTTTTTCGCGCCATTATCTTTTTTAACCTCTTCAATTTTAAGGACGAGTAAACCTTGAGCGCGTAAGGCTACGACAGCGACATCTTGATTTTGGCTGTCAATGGCATCGTCTACTTGTTGACCTGAGCGATTACGCGCGGTGTAATTAAATAAAGGCATGATTTACCACGAGGAGGCGATTTGAATAACTTCGTTGACGGAGGTTTCACCGTTTAATAATTTAGTGATGGCATCTTCTAATAAGCTTTGTACGCCTGCACCGCGCATTTTTTCCGTAAGTGCGGCTTCACCTTTATTATCGGCAACATCTCGCGCCCATTCGGCATTAAGTTCTAAAATTTCATATAAACCGATACGCCCCGAATAACCGTTATTGCCACAATAAACGCAGCCACAGGCATCATAAATTTGTGTCCCTGTTAAATCAGGACGATAAATGGCAATCGCTTCTAATTCGGTTAAAGGTCTAGGAATACGACAATGCGAACATAAACGCCGTAATAAACGCTGGGCAACGGCAAGCCGTAAAGCGGCAGCAACCAAATAAGGCGGTACGCCCATATCAATCAAACGAGTGACGGTCGCGGCAGCGGAATTAGTATGCAATGTCCCTAAGACCATGTGACCTGTTAATGCGGCTTTAATGGCAATATCAGCGGTTTCTTTATCTCGAATCTCACCAAGCATCACCACATCAGGGTCATGACGTAAAATACTGCGCAAGGCTTTGGCAAAATCAATTTTGTCGGAAGTGGGGTCAATCTCACATTGAGCGACCCCTTCAATTTCATATTCAATCGGGTCTTCAACGGTAATGATATTGACATTACGTTCAGCTAATAACATCCGAATCGCAGCATACAGCGTAGTCGTTTTACCGCTTCCTGTAGGCCCTGTCATAATCATCATGCCTTGAATACGACGTAAAAACCCTTCTATCATGCCTTGATGCTGATGCGTGAAACCTAATTTATTTAAAGTTAACGAGTCAGTTTGCACGGCTAATAATCGCATGGTAATTCGTTCGCCATATTTAGTCGGCAAAGTAGCAACCCGCAGATCAATCCGTCGGCCACCACTGACAAATTGATGCGAAAAGCGTCCATCTTGCGGGGCGCGTTTTTCCGCTATATCCAAACCCGACATGACTTTTAAACGGCTGGCTAATTCGCTATAAGTATCCGATTTTAATTCTTCATATAACTCAAGCTGACCATCGACTCTAAAACGAATATTCGCGCCTTTATGAGTAGGGTCGATATGAATATCAGAGGCTTGACGCGTATAAGCCGCATATAACAGCTTATCGCCTAAATCTATGGTTTCATTATTTTCAGCCGTTTTAGCGGAATTTACCGCAGGGGCTTGCGGGCTGCTATTACCATAAACTTGTTTTAAAGCGGCTTCTAATTTATCTTCATCGACTTCCCATAAACACACGGGCGATTTAATCATCCGTTCTATGGTATGTGCCATGCTAGTATTTTTAACATTAAAGCAGGCAACTTGAATCACACCTTTTATATTTAAAAAAGGTAATACTTTACGACGTAAGGCGATATTGGCAGGAATTCTTAAGGCACAGGCAGGGTCAACGCGGACGTTCTCTATATCAAGTTGATGGCTTTCAGCGTCCAAATTTATATGGTCGATGTATTGCAGTCCCAAATATAACTGCTCATTGTTAACGTCACTCCAACGTACTGTGGCGTTACGAGTAATTTTATGTTTGCCTGCTTGAATGCTTAAAATAAGCGGTTCATCAATCTCAAAGCTCTGACTTAAATCGTTAATGAATAAGCCCATACCCATAGGGGAAATATTGTGTAATTTGGCGAGCAAATGCTGTTTTTGGGTGGTGAAAATATTAACCTCATCCCCCTGCATTTCTTCGCGCAATTCTGAGCGTTGTTCGACTATTTCGCCTTTAATCGCTTGGTTGTCTGTGTCAGTTCTATATTTTGTCATTATTTTTTTCCTGTCACTACTCTCTTTAGTCGGAGTCCAATAGCTTTAGCTATTGGCGTGTCTCGGAAATAGCTAAAGCTATTTCACTCCGCATAATTTTTCTAACTATATGATTAACTCAGCTCAAATAAATTTGAGAATTATATAAGACTGGCGGCTACCTGAAAGACGTAGTCTTTTGGGTAGCTGCCAGTCTCCACTAAATATGCCGATATGAGCGAGGGGACTGGCAGCAAACTAAAGGGCTTCGCCCTTCAGCTTGCCGCCAGTCTTTTAATCGTGACTCCCCAAAATTAAAATTTTCGTATCTTTTCCTGTTTTTCGTGGACAATAGACAACTACAGCAATTAAAGACGATAAGAAGACAATGAGCCGACAAGAAAAAAAACTTAATATGTGTCTATTAATGACACCCGATATGGCAAATTTTGCAG
>WTBX01000363.1 GCA_013138855.1 Methylococcaceae bacterium | reverse complement strand
CTTTAAAAAACAAAGATCCTTTTGAAAATATTTTAAAGACTGTTGAGGATATAAAATCTATTCGCAAAGAAGAAATTCAAGAGTTTGTGAAAGAGTATTTTACCTTTGAAAATTATGTTGAAAGTATTTTTACAACGAAGGATTATAAATAAAAAGGGCTAGTATTTTAAGGCGGGATAGTTTCTCTAGTTCCCACTCTTCGAGTGGGAATTCATAAGAGCTTTATATTCAAGCTCAACTTGCAATACTAACTCAGTAGGCATTCCCACACAAAGTGTGGGAACGAGGGAAATATGCGCGGTGTAATGGGGACGTAATTCAGTCATAATTCAGTCGCCAAATTAAATTTAATAAACAAAAACAAAAAAGTTTAGACATCCTTTGATGCTTCAACCACGGAAACTAAAAGCTTACAATTAGGCTGTTGGCTAGTACCTTCTGAATCTGTTACGGTTGTTTCTATGAAACCAACCTGCTCAAATGTAACGGTTTTATTATTAACGAGGGCTTGTTTTCGTTGACTGAAAATTAAAAACCAACCCGCAATAACATCAGCAATGTGAATATTATCCTTTAAGTAAAACATTGCCGCCACACCGAATAAAAATGCGATGATAAAGCTTCCTCCGCTTAACTCGAGAACCCCTAATAAACAGAAAATAGCAATAAAAGGTTTGTGATAAGGGCTTGCTGGTAATTTAATAAACCAGTAATAAGTAGCTGCAATTAAAGCGATCAAGATAATAAAAAATAATAATTTACCGCTATGGGTCATCAATAAAACTAATAATTTACTGTTCAAGACGGCGACTATGGCAACAAAGCCACCGACAGCCGCAGTTAACATATAGATAAATAAGCCACTTAAATGCGCGGTTAATACGGCTAAATTATCCTTACTTGATGTTTCTTTTTCGCCATAAAACCATTGATTTAATTTTTCTTGTATAACCGTGTTTTCAAATAACACCAGCAACTCGTTACTTAAATAATGCGCAACTCGTAAAGTAGCGGTCAGCAAGAGCATGATTGACCAAAGCCGATAAACCACAAACTCTAAACTTTCTTTAGGAATGATTTTCGGGGTAAAAAATATGGCTATAACAGTAATAATGGTGAGTAAATAATAGCCATTACTTATAAAGTGTGTTTCTTGCGCTTTTTTAAATTTTGAGCTAGGAAAGCTAGTTAATTCATTTAACTCATAAAAATTGACGATGGCTTTTATTAATAAACCA
Source organism: Methylococcaceae bacterium (assembly GCA_013138855.1). GTDB lineage: Bacteria > Pseudomonadota > Gammaproteobacteria > Methylococcales > Methylomonadaceae > WTBX01. The sequence continues at coordinate 3,711 of WTBX01000363.1, read as the reverse complement.
ACCCCAATAGCAATAACGATGACAACCGTGCCATAAATAAATAGCTCTATTTGGGGGAGATATATTTCCTGAAATGCTTGCATTGTTTTAACCTCTTATCAAAAAAAATGTCGTCTAATTTTTCCATTTAGGCGCATGAAAAACAGACAAGTAGATACATATTAACTGATGTTACGCAAAATGAATTGTCCACGAAAAACACGAAAGGCACAAAAATTAAGGAAGAGTTCAATCGCTTGCTCTTTTTAAAACTTCATGTTCTTCATGCTCTTCATGGTAAAAATAGAAGCTGTTTGAATTAACTGACTACCTATTATAATAACTGACATTAGCTTTAGATACTTGTGCATGATGCAGTAGAAAAGCAGTAAAATGCTTAAAACAAACCAGAGGAAATCTCAATGAATCAACATCAAAATCATATCGCCTCCTCAGGGGTTGAAGCGTTAATCGAAAGACTCCGTGACGAGGGCGTTTCGGCAGGACAGGAAAAAGCCGAGGCTATTGTTATCAATGCACAAAAACGTGCAGATTGGATTGTTGCAGAAGCAAAATTAGAAGCTAAAACCCTGTTAGAAAAAACTCATGCAGAAGTCACCGCCATAAAAACCGCTGCCGATGATGCTATGCAACTTGCAGCGCGTGATGCTTTATTAAAATTACGTGATACTTTACTAGGCAGTTTCAGTCAGGAAGTCATGCGTTTAGTTAATCAAGAGCTAGAAGATGAAGATTTTATTGGGCAATTAATTTTAGCTCTCGCTGGCAATGTTAGAGAAAAAGTAGGACTCGATGATAGTGAAACCTTAATCATCCAATTACCCGAAGATGTCATCGGTATAGAAGAATTAAAACAAAACCCCGAAGAACTTAAAGACGGTATTCTAAGTCGCTATACTGCCCATATCGCTGCGAATTTATTACGCCAAGGCGTACATTTTGAAGTCAGTGACGATGTGACGGGCGGCTTAATGGTTAAGCTAGAAGATGAACAAATGGTGATTGATTTTAGTGAACAAACTATTGCCGCGTTATTATTGGAACATATACAACCGCGTTTTAGAGCCTTATTACAAGGAATCGTCAAGTGAACAACACGCGCTATAAATACACCATGCTCATTGCTAGCTTACCCGCGCATCAGCTAGATTTATTTATTGGCGAACAAATGCCTATTTCCAGAATTCAGCTTAATAAACGCCTTGTTTTATTAGAAGAACAAGATAAAGTCGATTTAGCACATGTTGAACACCTGCAAAAATGGTCACAGCATACTAATGTATTAGATAGTGAGTTTATTCAAAAAACTGAAAAAACCTTGGCTTTAATCGAGAATGACTTTGTAAAACAGTCTTTATTATGGCGTTTAGAATTGCGCACGATTATGTCGGCATTAAGAAAGCGTCAACAAGGTCAAAGCTGTCCCGAAGATAAAAATACTCTGGGGTTTGGTAAATGGCCATATTTCATTAATAAAAACTGGCAACAGCCTGATTTTGGGATTGGCAAACAACTGCCGTGGGTTATTGAAGTGGATCGCTTTATGCGCCAAGGTGATACTTTAGGCTTGGAAAATTTTTTATTGAAGCTGATTTGGAATCATTATGCAACTTTAGGTAATCCGCATTATTTTAATTTTGAAGCGGTGGTTATTTATGTGTTGCGCTGGGATGTGATTCGTCGCAGGGCAAGTTATGACAAAGATAAGGCGCAGCTTCGTTTTGATGAGTTGGTGCAATCTGGCTTAAAGGCGATAGATATTCAAACTCAACACTAACTTTTTTGTAACGACTCTAAACATACGGAAACGCGACTTTTAGTCGCGCACGAGACCTAAAAACATCTTCAAAATCTATAAATCAGACAGATTAAAATAAACTCGTTTTAAAATTACTTCGTGCGCGACTAAAAGTCGCGGCTCCGCCTTATTTTTCATCCTTTTGTTGTAACAAGCATTTAACAATAATCCTAAGATGCTTTATAGTGGTAAGTATTCACCTCCCCCTTTGGAAAAGGGGGATTGAGGGGGATTTATTTAATAAAATCTCCCCTAACCCCTCTTTTTTTAAGAGGGGGACTGAACACTTACTTATAGTGAGCTACCTTTTTTATTACTGACGAAAACCCATGCCTTCATTTGATATTGTTTCCGAATACGACCAGCACGAAGCCCGCAATGCTGTTGACCAAGCCAATAAAGAAATCACCACGCGCTTTGATTTTAAAGGCGTTGATGCTAGTTTTGTTTTAAATGACGATGCGATTACCGTAAAAGCGGCGGTTGAATTTCAATTGCAACAAATGTCGGATATCTTACAAGCTAAGTTAGTGAAACGTGGCATAGATATAGCCTGTATGGAATTGTCTGATGTTCAAGCGCGAGGTAAAACTGTTTCTCAAATTGCTACCTTAAAACAAGGGCTAGATACATTGCTGGCGAAAAAAATCGTTAAGTTAATTAAAGATAAAAAACTTAAAGTTCAATCTGCGATTCAAGGCGAAAAAGTCAGAGTGACAGGTAAAAAGCGTGATGATTTGCAGCAAGTTATGGCTATGTTAAAAGCAGAAAAACTGGATATGCCCTTGCAGTTTGATAATTTTAGAGATTAATAACTAATGTTACGCAAATGTGGAGTCCAATAGCTTTAGCTATTGGCGAGTTTTAAAAACTACTAAAAAAGTTGCTTCAAAAAAGCTTTAGTTCTGCCTTTTCACGCCAATAGCTAAAGCTATTGGACTCCAAACAGCAGACAAAATAAAAATCGCTTTATCCCCACCTTATTTATCAATGAATTATTTACGTTACGCCTTAGCTCCTTTCGCCTTATTAATCGTCCTCGCCCTTAGCTCCTGTGTATTAAGTTATGTTATTTTGATGCTGGCAGGGGACATATTACCGCTACATAAACTGGTCAGCAAAGGCACGCTGGTTTTACTTATTCTCAGCATTTTTCCATTACGCCGTTATCTATCACTGTCATGGGCTGATATAGGCTACGCCCCTAAAAATATTTTTTTTAAACAGTTAGTCTTAGGTTTAGGTTTAGGGTTATTAACCTTGCTCCCTATCATCTTTCTATTATTTAGTATTGATGTAAATATTTGGGATGTAAGCAAAGAGTGGACGGTTCCTAAGCTTATCGGGCGATTGTTAATTGCGCTGTTTTTAGGATTATTAATTTCTTTTGCAGAAGAGTCTATTTTTCGCGGGTTATTATTAACCAGTTTCCGTAAAAAAATGGCGGTATCTGTGGCGATTTTTTTTAGCGCAACCTATTATTCCGCGCTGCATTTTTTAAAAAGCACTACGCATATTCCTTATGAAAAGATTACTTTTAGCAGTAGCTTTCAATTATTTGGCGAAGCTTTTACAAATTATTACAAACCTGAGTTTGTCACTGCCTTTATCGCCTTAGTCATGGTTGGTATTTTTCTGGCACTTATTCGTACTCAGGTTAAAAACAGCTTAGGTTTATGTATTGGTTATCACGCAAGTTGGGTGTGGGTGCTAAAAATGAACCGTGATGTACTTAATATTAACCATCAATCTGAATATTTTTATTTAGTCAGTAATTATGATGGTGTGATTGGTTTATTAGTCAGCGGTTGGATGTTTTTAGCGAGTGCTGCATATTTAGCTTATCTGTATAAAATTAAAGAATAAGGTTGTAATAGTTTCTGAAAGTTTACCGCGTAACTCAGGGATAACAT
>WTBX01000242.1 GCA_013138855.1 Methylococcaceae bacterium | reverse complement strand
ATGTGTCATTATTGAGTGGCTTGTTAGCCGAAAAAATTCTAGCGACTACGCCTGATAATTTAACAAAAATGTTTTTTAGTAACTCAGGGACAGAGGCTGTAGAAGCGGCGATTAAATTTGCTCGTTACACCACTAAACGCGAACGTATTGTGCATTGTGAACACAGTTTTCACGGTTTGACTTTAGGGGCGTTAGCGTTAAATGGTGAAGAAATTTTCCGCGAAGGCTTCGGTGATTTATTGCCGCATTGTAATTCCGTTCCCTTTAATGATTTAGAGGCGTTGGAAAAAACCTTAAGCACAAAAGATGTCGCTGCTTTTATCGTCGAACCCATACAAGGCAAAGGCGTAAACGTCCCCGATGATAATTATTTGCCAGAAGTCGAACGCTTATGTAAAAAATACGGCACTTTATTTGTCGCTGATGAAATTCAAACAGGCATAGGGCGTACAGGAAAATTCTGGGCAATCGACCATTGGGGTGTAAAACCTGACATGATTCTGATGGCAAAAGCCTTATCAGGCGGATTTATTCCAGTCGGCGGCGTAGCGATGACTCAACACATCATGGATACGGTATTTAATCGCATGGATAGAGCCGTTGTTCATGGCTCAACCTTCTCAAAAAACAATATGGCAATGGCGGCAGGTTTAGCGACCTTGCAAGTCATGGAAGATGAAAAACTCGTTGAAAACAGTGCAAAAATTGGCGGCGAAATCATCGACGGCATTAATGCGATGGCTTCAAAATATGAATTTTTACAAGAAGCTCGCGGTAAAGGTTTAATGATTGCGGTAGAATTTCAAGCTCCTAAAAGCCTGTCCTTAAAAGCAGCATGGGCAATGCTTGAAGCCGCGAATAAAGGCTTATTCTGTCAAATGGTGACCATCCCTTTATTTAAAGAACATCACATCTTAACCCAAGTCGCTGGGCATGGCATGAATGTGGTTAAATTACTGCCACCCTTGAATTTAAGTACCAAAGACCGTGACAACATCATCAATTCTTTTGATACAACCATCGCAGAAACCCATAAAATTCCGGGTTCGATTTGGGATTTAGGGAAAACACTTGCAGGTCATGCGTTAAAAAATAAAAAAGCGAAAAAATAACGTTCAGTTAAGCTCTCTAGTTCACAGCCTCTCACCTGCGAGGCGAGAACTAGAGAATAATGACAAGCTAGTTTTTCACTCCGCGCTATCAACATTAACTAAATCATTCCTATGAAAAAACCTATCCGCTTAATTTTTTTCATTTGTATCCTACTTTCGCCTGCTTTATCACAAGCTCATGCGGTTGTTACTCAATCTTCAATCCATATAGCCCCTGTTAAAGCGGATAAAGCGACAGAAGTTAGCCTTAGCTTCAACTCCCATATAGAACTCGCCTTATCGCGTTTTATCTTAATTACAGAAGGCGATCAACAACAAGCCGTTAAAGCACGCAATAGTAACAAGGCGGGCGAAGTTTTAATCAGTATTCCTGCATTAAAAACAGGCGAATACGCACTTAAATTTAAAGTATTTGCCACAGATGGGCATTTAACCGAAGATATTATCCGTTTTAAAGTAATCCCATAGAGGCAAACATGGAAGGCATCGCTGATTTCCTAGACTCACTTATAGGCGGTATCAGCCTAATATTTTACGCACTCACTATCGGAGGCCTCATCTGGGGACTCGTGGTATTACGCCCGTGGAATAAAAACACCCGCTATAACCCAACGCTATTAAAAGAAACTATTGCTCTTATTTATAGGGGAGCTTTCGCCCTCATCGGCTGTCAATTACTCAAAATTATTTTAAAAATTTGGCTAATTAACGTTACGCTAGAAATGCCCCCATTCCCTGCCTTTGCTCATACCACACAATTTCAAGCGGGACTCCTACAGGCTGTATTCACAATAATTTTAGCGATTTATTTAACTGTTTATTTAAAAGCGAATCCCGCTTCAAAAAAACATTGGCTTATCAGTGCTAGCTTAGCCATTCCCCTAATTATTACGGGAGCATGGTTAGTACATGGCGCAGGGCGTTTTGACGATAGAGCTTTTTTAATGAGCTTTACTGTATTGCATCAACTAGGTGCGGCCGCGTGGATAGGCAGTATTTTTCAAATTTTAAATCTTTGGCGATTGACTCAACAAGAAATCATTAACCCTGAGTTATGGCCATTATTATTAAGACGCTTTTCCAAACTTGGTATCGGTGCTGTCGTTCTTATCCTTGCGTCTGGATTACCAATGGCATTTAGCTATATTTCAGATATTAATGGCTTAGTTGGCACAGGGTACGGCAATTTATTAATGGTTAAAATCGCCTTATTAGCCGTCGCTTTAGGTTTTGCTGTGTTAAATAATCGAGCTGTGGGGGCTTATTTTTCAAAAGGCGTTAAGTATTCATTAAATAGATGTGTTCCTCATTATGTCACTGTCGAATTCATCATTTTAATTACCGTATTATTTACCGCAGCAAGCCTAGCATCACAACCCCCTGCGATTGATATTCCTAGCCTAACCGCAAGCTGGGAAGAAGTTTTAAATGTTTTTGCTCCCAGAATACCGAGAACAACCTCGCCTTCACACGCTGCATTAATTGCAGGGGAAGCAGGAAGAATTGCGATTATCGGACAAACACCCTCGGAAGCGGCAACGGCATGGTCAGATTATAATCATAATATCGCAGGGATTTTTTTAGCGGTAATGAGTTTTTTTGCGATGCTTTCTTATAATAAATACTGCCGCTTTGCACGATTTTGGCCGTTGGGATTTATTGGCTTAGCGATTTTTTTATTTTTTCGAGCGGATGCAGAAAGCTGGCCTATGGGGGAGTTAGGATTTTGGGAAAGCATGGCAGGTAATAGTGAAGTATTACAACATCGCCTTTCAACATTGATAGCTTTTGCGCTAGGAGCAATGGAATTACAAGCACGTTTGACTAAAAATCCTGATAGCTCATTGCCCTATATATTTCCGATTTTATCGGCGATAGGCGGCTTAATATTGTTAACCCATTCACATGTAGGCTTTCAGGCTAAAACCACGTTTTTAATTCAAATAAGTCATATTTTAATGGGTGTATTTGCAATAATACTCGCTTGCGGTCGCTGGTTAGAGTTAAAACTTGAGGGTTCAGGCAAACAATTTGCAGGATTTATTTCCGTCTTCGCACTCTTTCAAATCGGACTTATTTTAATGTTTTATCGTGAACCGCTTTATTAGATTGTCTTTTAAATAAAGACATCATAGAGAAAACTAGGGGTCTTCAAGGTTTCGCGAAGTGGGACATCAAACCTGACAGGTCTTAAAGACCTGTCAGGTTTATTACGCGAAAACATTGAAAATTAGACCTCCGAGGTTTTTAAAACCTCGGAGGTCTGTCCCATTTTAAATTGGTAGTCACGGAAGATAGAGAAGAACTCAAGTCATATTAAAATATTCGCAAAATTTAAAACTCTTAGAGATTACGTTAATGAATAAACCCTTCAATATATTATTAGTAATAATCATGCTGTTTTTATCGGCTTGTTCTACACAACCAACGAAGAAAAGCACGACTGAAAATACCGAAAAAGAGAGTAACGCTTCTGTGGAAAGTATTACGGTAAATAATACCACTGCACCTGATGAGCTTAGTAGACAAAAGGGAGATAAAACCTTAAAGTTAGTTAGAGTGATGGAAGGAGGGGCGTGTAAAAATGCCAAGCAAGGTGTTTCAGGGATGTTTCTGCTTTATGCCCATCCTGATGATGTTGATAGAATTAAAAAAACACAAGGCGCAGAAGTCTTTGCAAAATTTGAGAAATCTATTAGTGAGTTTTCGATGATAGCCTTGCAAAGAGCCGTTAATAATTCTGAGTTTTCAAAGCTAGTTTTTATTAAAGACGAAGCAGAACAACAAAAAACAACTCAGCAGTTAATTCAAAATTTTAATAACTATATTACAACGGCGATTAATGAATTTGAGAAGGAATCCACTTTAACGATAGTGATTGAACCGTCGCTTGATTCTTTAAATTTTTATCTGGATGGTTGTGATATACCTCATGCACATAAATAATTGTTTTTTTATTAATAGCTGATGTTAGGTGAAACTAATTGTCCACGAAAAATACGAAAGGCATAAAATTT
>WTBX01000338.1 GCA_013138855.1 Methylococcaceae bacterium | reverse complement strand
ACACGCACCAAACATACCATTTTGCACTCTATCACTAGGACAGCCGACATTAAGATTAACTTCATCATAACCATAATCGGCTGCCATTTTTGCGCATAAAGCCAAATCAGCAGGATTAGACCCACCTAATTGTAAAGCTAAGGGATGCTCTTCTGCATTGAATTGTAAAAAACGATGTTGATTGCCATGAATTAACGCCCCTGTAGTAACCATTTCGGTATACAGCAATGCCTCTTTAGACATTAATCTATAAAAATAACGACAATGACGATCTGTCCAATCTAGCATCGGTGCAACACTAAACCGTCGGTTAATTTGTTTTAAATCTTGGTACATTATTGATTTATAAATTCTTTTAATTATAAAAATGCTTTTTCTTTCAGCTTGCTTACAAACTCTATTTTGTTTTAGTATAACATTACGAAGTAGCAATAAGTATTACTGGAAAGGTGTTGAAATGATAAAACCTATTGGTGTGAAACTTGATGATAAATTACACACAAGATTAAAAAACTTAAGTGAACGCTGTGATCGTTCTCCTCATTGGCTAATGAAAAAAGCTATTTCTGAATATGTTGACCGTATGGAAGAGGAAGAAAACGAACGTAAGCTGTTGATTGGTCGTTGGAATGATTATCAGGAAACAGGGGAAAGCATTTCTCATGAATCTGTTGTTAACTGGCTTGAATCATGGGGTACAGACAAGGAAAGTTCATGTCCGACAAATCAGAATTAATATGGCATAAAGAAGCGATTAATGATCTTGAACATCTTAGCGAGTTTCTCAAGCCTAAAAATCCAAAAGTAGCGTTTAATGCAGCACGAAAAATTATTGCTGCCTCTAATCTTTTATTGGAGCAACCTTATTTAGGGCATCCAATAGAAGAAATGCCAGAGTTTTTAAAACTAACGATTCCTTTTGGCAAAAATGGTTATGTGATGAAATATCGTATTGATAATGGAAGTATTATTATTTTGCGTGTTAAACATACTCGTGAAGATCGTGATTTTTAAAGCTGTTGATTTAGCCAGTGCAGAGTTTTAAAAAAGCCTTTGCCACTCTGGACTGAATCATTTCTTTAGGCGCGATAATATTAAGCTGCCATGTTAAGCCATGAGGTGGATTAATGCGCCTAGCGACTAGCCCTTTAATTTCATTACGCAAGGCTTGCGAAGATGAAAAACCAATTCCTAAACCTGCTCGCACGGATTCTTTAACCCCTGTAACACCTGTTACCTCAATTGTTACAGGTGCGCAAATCCCTGCCGCCTCTAATGCATTTTCTACTGTTTTTCTTGCACCAGAGCCTGATTCACGCCAGATAACCTGATGCTCTGTAAATACCTCTAAAGGAACACTTTCAGGATATTTTTTCGCTAAACTATGATTTTCTGCAAGCACCAAAACAATCTCGTCCTGCTGCCAAGGAATAACTTGATAATTAATAGGTAATTGTTCAGTCTCAACGGCACCTTCCACAAAGCCCAAATCAAAATCATGAATATTCCGCACAATTTCTTGCGTATCAAAGGTTTCTAAAAACACCTGAACACCCGAATGTAAGGTTTGCAATTGCACGACATGCTTAGGTAAATAATAACTGGCAACGGTCATTGTCGCTGCTAAATGCAAGCTTCCTCCATTAATTTTCTGCAATTTATTAATATATTCTTGCGCTTGCTGAAAATTATTATTCATTTTTTCAGCGTATTCCAGCAACCCACGCCCTGCGGCTGTTAGTTCAATTTGATGTCCGCGTCTTTCGTATAAAGGTTCACCAACAGTCGTTTGTAGTAATTTTAACTGTCCTGAAACCGCAGGCTGACCTAAATGTAAATAGTGTGCGGCCTTAGTAATACTGTTAAATCGAGCGACGACAGCAAAGGTAAGCAAGTTAGAAGGATTCAAAGGGAACTCCTGACAAAAACACTAAGGAATAATATAATGACCGCCACTTAAACGCCCAAGTACATCAATAATTGATACTATCATTTTTTTTGATGAATATCTGCATAAATGATGACTTGAATAGATATGACAGTTAGGTTACAGTTTCGTAGTTTTGCCGCTGACCCAGAAGGCATAATTATAAATAACTTATATTAAAGATGGCGCGATGATGATAGCGTTATTTTTAGCCTAATTACTTCGGAGGAAATACGTGTGGCAGTTATAAAAATATCACCAGAACAAATTACTAAAAAGAAACGTAAAGGGCCTAAAGGTCATGCCGTTGATTTAGCTGCTCTGGAAGATGTAAAGCAACTTTTAAAAGATAGTTCAAGACAGCGTGATTTATTGATTGAACATTTACATAAAATTCAAGATCACTACCAACATATTTCCTCTAAACATCTTGTTGCCCTTGCGCATGAGATGAAACTCTCTCCCGCCGAAGTTTATGAAGTCGCTTCTTTTTATCATCATTTCGATGTGGTCAAAGAAGGACAAACACCTCCTCCTGCTTTAACTGTCCGTGTATGTGAATCAGTCTCTTGCGAAATGGCAGGTGCTAATGATTTATTAAATGCCTTAGAAGAGGGTTTAAACGATACCGTTAGAATTCAAAAAGTACCTTGTATTGGTCGTTGTCAACACGCGCCTGTTGCCGTCGTCGGTCAAAATCCGATAGATAATGCCTCCGCTGAAGTTGTGATGATTGCCGCAGAAAACAATCAAATTGATCCGTGGGTAGGCGATTACATCAGCATTGAGCAATATAAAGCTGATGGTGGCTATCAGACTGCTAAAAAAGTTTTGGAAGGAAAAATCAGTACTGAATCCATTATGAAAACCATGGAAAACTCAGGTTTGCGTGGTTTAGGTGGCGCAGGTTTTCCTGCTGGACGTAAATGGCGCATCGTTAATGGCTTTGCCGCGCCGCGTATGATGGCGGTAAATATTGACGAGGGCGAACCTGGTACTTTTAAAGATAGACATTATTTAGAACAAGACCCCCATCGTTTCTTAGAAGGCATGTTAATTGCCGCCTTAACGGTCGGCTGTGAAGAAATTTATATTTATTTACGTGATGAATATGCAGGGTGTCGTGAAATTTTAATCCGTGAAATTGCCGCCCTAGAAAACAATCCACCGTCATCAGTTTATAAATTACCACCGATTCATTTACGTCGTGGAGCAGGGGCTTATATTTGCGGTGAAGAGTCGGCAATGGTCGAATCATTGGAAGGCAAACGCGGTATGCCACGTTTAAGGCCACCCTTTTTAGCGGAAGTCGGTTTATTTGGCAGACCCACGCTAGAACACAATATGGAATCGGTTTATTGGGTTCGTGATATTGTTGAAAAAGGCGCGGAGTGGTTTAGCTCTCATGGTCGTCATGAACGTAAAGGCCTGCGTTCTTTCTCGGTTTCTGGACGTGTTAATAAACCAGGTGTACATTTAGCACCTGCGGGGATTACTTTACAAGAACTCATTGATGAATATTGTGGAGGAATGTTAGATGACCATGAATTATATGGTTATTTTCCTGGTGGAGCTTCGGGTGGAATATTACCTGCATCAATGAATAACATTCCTTTAGACTTCGATACTTTAAATCAATACGGTTGTTTTATTGGCTCTGCTGCGGTTATTGTCTTCTCTAAGCATGATAGCGCGAAACAATTAGCCTTGAATGCGATGAAGTTTTTTGAAGAAGAGTCTTGTGGTCAATGTACACCATGTCGAGTCGGAACTTCAAAAGCTGCTACTTTAATGGAAGAGAGCGAATGGAATACTGAGCTATTAGAAGAATTAGCGTCGGTCATGGTCGATGCGTCGATTTGTGGTTTAGGACAAGCAGCACCGAACCCTATGCGTTGCGTGGTTAAATATTTTCCTCAAGAGCTATAACCCAAAGAATATTGGTTTTCTACAAAGTAGAGCGATTAATGATAGGAAAAATAAATGTCACTAAAAGAACAAGTAGAAACAAAAAGAAATGAAATTCATACCGATGCTTACCCAATGTCAATTGGGGAAATAATAAATCTTTATACAGAAGGAGATTTAGATATCCATCCTGAATTTCAAAGAATTTATCGTTGGAATAATATTCAAAAAAGCAAATTAATTGAGTCAATCTTATTAGGGATTCCGTTACCTTCTTTTTTTATGGCACAACGAGAAGATGGCATTTGGGATGTTGTAGATGGATTGCAAAGGTTATCGACTATTTTTTCATTTTTAGGTCTATTTAAAAATGAAAATAATAAACTTGAGCCACCACTAATTTTAAAGGGAACAGAATATTTACCCTCTCTTGAAGGTATGTCGTGGAATGAGGGTGAAAACTGTTTTTCAAAAGATTTACAGAGAATGTTCAAAAGAGAAAAAATTGATTTAAAAATTGTAAAAAAAGAAAGTGATGAACACGCAAAATATGAGTTATTTCAACGATTAAATACATCTGGTAGTTCATTATCTACTCAAGAAGTACGAAACTGTTTACTTGTAATGGTTAATAAGGATTTTTATGAATGGTTGAAAGAACTTTCGGAATTTCAAAGTTTTAAAAATACGCTAATCATTACATCAAAGCAGTATGATGAACAATACCACCTTGAGTTAATGTTACGCTTTTTAATTTTAATAAATTATTTAGATGCGGAAATGCCTAAAATTTCATCTATTAGCGAATTTATTACCACAAAGGTTAAAGAATTTGCATTGGATGATACTTATGATAGAAATACAGCTCAGCAAAAATTTGAAAAAACATTTTCATTGCTTGATAAAGCTTTAAATGAAGATTCTTTTAGAAAATATAAAGAGGCTCGTTACACAGGTGGTTTTTCATTACTGTTTTTTGAAGTTATTGCTATAGGGTTAGGACGAGTTATTGATAAATATGATTCTGAAAACCAAGCACACATTGATAAAATTAAAAATATTTCAATGAATTTGTGTGAAAATGAAACATATATTGAATACAGTAGCCCAAAATATAAAGTACCTAGCCGATTACCTCATTTATTATCTTTAGGTAAAGAGCTTTTTGAGCTATGAAAATAAGGTCAGTTGATGAGCTTGAGCAATTTTTTGATGCTGAATCGGCATGGCGAAAAAAAGAATTAACAACGCTTAAATTAACTATTGATTCATCAAGAAAACATATTCAAGAGGTTTTACTACGCTCAGCAGTACCAATATTGTATGCTCATTGGGAAGGTTTATTAAAGCAATTATCAATAGCGATGTTGACCTATATTGTTAATAAAGGTCATAGGTATAATCAACTTAAAGATAATTTTCATGCTTTTGCTATTTTAGAGCATTATAAAGGACAGTTTCCTGCTAAACGATTTGATGCGCTTGTTAATGTAATTTCAAAAGAAAACATTGATTTATCAAAATCAATTAAAATTGATCCTCAAAAATATATTGATACAAAATCAAACTTAAACTCAGAAGTACTCAAAGATATAACGATTAAACTTGGAATTAGTTACGTGCCTTATGAGTTGAAAGAAAACTTTATAGACGAATCTTTTTTAAAGTTAAGAAATTCTATTTGTCATGGAGAAAGGCTTGATGTAAAGCCACATGAATTCAAATATTTATATCAAGAAGTAATTAATTTAATGGAAACTTTTAAAAATCAACTTTTGAATCAAATATGTCAACAATCTTATCTTCGATAACAAGTTAAATTGTTGTAAGTATTCACCTCCCCCTTTGGAAAAGGGGGATTGAGGGGAATTTATTTAATAAAATCTCCCCTAACCCCTCTTTTTTTAAGAGGGGGACTGAACACTTACAAATTGTTACGTTTGAATTGAAAATTAATTATTTTGTTGATGGAATATTTTTATGAATATTTATGATACTGATTTTTACGCTTGGGCAAAACAACAAACTTTGCTACTAAAAAACAAACATTTTTCTGAATTAGACCTTGATAATTTAATTGATGAGGTTGAAGCATTAGCACGAAATGAGAAAAAAGAATTAAAAGAGCGATTAATCCCTTTATTAGCTTCTTTTCTTATTAAACAGTTTATTGCAACAAAAGAAGACCGTAACTTAAGGCTTACAATAGATTATCAACGCTTAGAATTTGCTGATTTTTTGGCTGAAAGTCCTAGTTTAGAAAATGAAATAAATGACATCATTAGAACGGCTTATAAATTAGCTATTTATCAAGCTTTACAGCAGTATCTTGAGTTTGATGAAAAAAAGTTTCCTAAAATATGTCCTTGGGATTTGCCGCAAATCCTAGACGAAAACTATTATCCAAATGCAGAGAAATAACTGATATGGCAGCAAATCCTGAGTATATGAATAAAACCTCCGTCAACTTCAACTTAGATGGTGAAGCTGTTACCGCGTTTGAAGGCGAAACCATTTTAGAAGCCGCCAAACGTTACGGTAAAGAAATCCCCCACCTTTGTTATAAAGAGTCGTTACGCCCTGACGGTAATTGCCGCGCTTGTGTTGTTGAAGTAAAAGGCGAGCGTGTTTTAGCCCCTTCTTGCTGTCGCAATGTCACCGAAGGCATGGAAGTACAAGCGGAAAGCGAACGTGCGAAAAAATCCCAAAAAATGGTACTGGAGCTTTTAAAGTCTGATATGCCCAATCAAGGTAAATCACCTTATAAGCTTGATTCTGAATTAGATATTTGGGCAGATAAACTAGAAGTAGGAATACCTCGCTTCCCAGCACGGGTTCAACCTGAAGCGGATTTATCTCACCCTGCTATTGCCGTTAATTTTGATGCTTGCATTCAATGCACACGCTGTTTAAGAGCGTGTCGCGAAGAACAAATGAACGATGTTATCGGCTTTGCTAATCGTGGCGCACATGCTGAAATCGTTTTTGACATCGCCGACCCAATGGCAGCAAGTAGCTGTGTCGCGTGTGGTGAATGTGTACAAGCCTGTCCAACGGGTGCATTAATGCCTGCTAACAATGCAGGCTTACAAGTTGCCGATAAAACCGTTGACTCGACCTGTCCTTATTGTGGTGTAGGTTGCTTAATTAAATATCACGTCAAAGATGACAAAATCATTTACACCGAAGGGCGTGATGGCGACACTAACCATTTCCGTCTCTGTGTAAAAGGTCGTTATGGTTTCAACTATATTCATAATCCTCTGCGTTTAACTAAACCGTTGATTCGACGTGAAGGTGTCGCTAAAACGACTGAATTGCTAGATCCGAATGATTTAGATTCAGTCTTTAGAGAAGCAACATGGGAAGAAGCCTTAGACTTTGCAGCGAACGGTTTGAAAAAAATCCGTGATGAAAAAGGCAAAAAAGCTCTTGCGGGTTTAGGTTCAGCAAAGGGAAGTAATGAAGAGGCTTATTTATTCCAAAAATTAGTACGTATTGGTTTCGGTTCAAATAATGTCGATCACTGTACGCGTTTATGCCATGCCTCCTCAGTCGTTGCTTTGCTAGAATGCTTAGGCTCAGGCGCGGTATCAAACCCTGTCGAAGATGTTGCTAAAGCCGAAGTCATTATCATTATTGGCTCAAATCCAACAGTGAATCATCCTGTAGGCGCGACCTTTATGAAGAATGCCGCGAAAAAAGGCACAAAAATCATCCTAATGGATCCTAATCGCACCGCGATTGCAAAATAT
>WTBX01000046.1 GCA_013138855.1 Methylococcaceae bacterium | reverse complement strand
GAAAATAAAGCGGTTCTAGCACCACCTACATGTAAATAGCCAGTAGGGCTTGGAGCAAAGCGTGTTCTTATTGTCATATTTATTTTTTTCTTAAAAAGCGTTTAGCGTATTCTTTGGGAATTTGTTTAGAGGCTTGTAGGCGCATAGCTTTATAACTAAAAGCAACACTACCTTTTGCGACTTTATTTCTACCTAAAATCGCTAATGATGTCTCATGACCTTGTTTGGCAGCTTTTTCGTACCAGCTGGTGGCGGTTTTCACGTTTTGCTTAACCCCTAAGCCTCGATCATACATCGCTGCTATTGCTACTTGAGCTTCAACAAGATTTTGTTTTGCGGCTTTTTCCATCCATTCTGCCGCTTTTACGGGATTGTTTGCAAACCCTTCTCGCCCTAATAGATACATAGCGGCGAGTTTTGCTTGTTCTAATGCTTCACCTTTTTCGGCTTGTTGTACAATTTCTGGCTGTTCAAGACTTTCAGCCTGTACCGTAGCGGTAAACGCTAAGGAAAAAGAAAGGATTAATATTTTTAATGGTTTAAACATCACTACCTCATTATAATCTTAAAAATACGACTTTAATCACAGCTTGAATTCAGGACTCCAATTTAAACTGTAAACTGAAGGATGCTACATTTCAAAGATGTTTTAGGTCTCGTGCGCGACTAAAAGTCGCGTCTCCCCTAAGCTGCAATTAATTTAAAAAATTCTGTTTCAGAAATAATATCTTTATTATCTTCCACGCAGTCCAAGTAAACTAACCCTTGCAAATGGTCATATTCATGCTGAAAAACTCGCGCAACAAAACCATCTAATTCTAATTGCTGCATATTACCGTTTACATTGTGATAATCAACCGAAATATTTTGATAACGTGACACTAAAGCGCGAATACTAGGAATACTTAAGCAGCCTTCCCAATCTTTCCCTTGCCTTTTAGATAATGCTTTAAAGACAGGGTTTATCATCACAATAGGTTTCATTTCTGGCGCATCAGGATAACGAGTTGTAGGTTTAGATGCTATCACTAAGACACAAAAAGACTGAGAAATTTGCGGAGCAGCAAGCCCTACTCCATCTGAACTATCTAAAGTACACAGCATATCTTCAATAAGCTGCATCAATGCTGGCGCATTAAAATCGGTAATTTTTTCAGCCTTACGCCTTAAAACAGACGCGCCTAGCTGTGCAATTTCTTGTTTCATAAATATTAAAAAATACTCTGTATATCTTCAGTAATATTATCCAAGTCTACCTTACTTGCAAAACTA
Organism: Methylococcaceae bacterium; assembly: GCA_013138855.1. Lineage (GTDB taxonomy): Bacteria > Pseudomonadota > Gammaproteobacteria > Methylococcales > Methylomonadaceae > WTBX01. Next base: position 15,549 of record WTBX01000046.1, on the reverse strand, counting down.
TCATCAACTAAGCCTGTAATATCATTATTTTTAACCATGCCTTCTTTTAGCATATCATCTGCCATCGCTTGCATTTCTGTTTGCTTAGGTAAATAACGGTTAAAAACAGTACGATTTTTAGGCTGACTTAAAGCATAATTAACCAATGGCAGAGGTTGATTCCAATATTTAGCGGCAATTTTAGCAGCCTGCTCAACATTTTTTTGCGCCCAAACACCTGAGCGTACCGCAGCTCGCACTAACATTTGCACTGTTTCTGGCTCATTTTTAATTAAATCATTTCTAACAATCATCAAGTTACAAATAAAACCTTCTTCAATCTCTTCGGCATAATACAAGCGTTCTGAATCGCCCGAATATAAGGTTTGCGCAGCAAAAGGTTCACCTACAAAATAGGCGTCTAACACCCCGCCCGATAGTGCCGAAGCCATGTCTGGCGGGTTCATTTCAACCACATTAATTTGCCCTTCCAGCCCTCTTTCCTTAATTAATTTCCTTAGTGTAATATTATGCCCAGAATAACGCATAGGAACTGCAATTTTACTTCCTGCTAAATCACTTAAAGAACGAACATTTAAATCTTTACGCGTCACTAAAGTGCTTTCATGACGATTACCAATATAAACAATTTTAATATCTTCGCCTTGTTGTCTAAGCACAATGGATAATGGGGCAATAATAAATGCTGCTTCAATTTTGCCATTACGCAATGATTCGGCCATTTCAGCAAACGAAGCAAACTTAAGTGCTTTAAAGCGAATGTCATCATTATCTTTACTAGCATTATCTAACAAAGGCGATGCTAAATTGGTAATAACAGGCATATAGCCCATATATACTGTTTTTCTACTACCATGATCAAAATTTAATTGATAATGCGCAAAAGAAATAAATACTGTCCATGCCACTAAAAAAATACTTATTTTCCACGGTAAACTTATTTTAAACGGCATAACTAATACCCAACATAAAAAAGATTTCCTCACGCAATTCGCTTAACTCATGATTTCTGGCTAAATCCCTAGGGCGACCAAAATTTAATTTCTTTTCCAATTTCACATGAGATGGACGACCACTCATTACAATGACTCTATCACCCATAATTAAGGCATCATCAATATCATGGGTCACAATTAAAGTGGTTTTTTTAATATACTCGTGCATATTAACCACTTCTTCACGTACTTTCATATGCGTTAAAAAATCGAGTCCACTGAAAGGCTCATCCATAATCAACGTATCAGGGTTGACTGCAATAGCTCTTGCGAGTTCTGCGCGTCGCTGCATCCCTCCCGATAACTGATGAGGGTAATGATGTTCAAAACCTGTCAGCTCCACCATAGTAATATATTCTTGAATGGTTTTATCTTTTTCTTCTTTATCTTCTAAATGACGTAAACCTAGCTCTACATTTTCCCATACGGTCATCCAAGGCAATAAACCACTGTGCTGAAAGACAAAAATATTATCTGCACGCGGCCCATCTATAGGCTCACCATTAATGAGAACTTCACCCGAAGTCGGCTGATCAAACCCTGCAATCATCCGTAACATGGTTGATTTTCCACAACCAGAAGGCCCTAAAATACAGACCATTTCACCTTCTTCAAATTCCAGATTAATATCATCCAAAACAACGATTTCTTGGCTTGCTGCATCGGGTTTTCCAGAACGCGCAACTCGCCTTTTATCTACATAGGACTTTTTTAAATTTTTTATTTGTATATGACTCATTATTTTGACAGCCTTCCCCAAGCGGTTGATTCAATATTTCCTAATGCACGCATCATAAAATCCAAAAACAAACCGATAATTCCAATAACAATCATACCCACCATGACATAATCCATCCGTAGCGCATTTCTTGAGTCTAAAATCATATAACCTAAGCCTGATTGCACCGCAATCATTTCTGCGGCGACCACCACTAACCATGCAATAGTAATCGTTAATCGTAATGCGGTGATAACTTCTGGCGTAATCGCTGGAATTACAATTTTAGTGATGACATCATAACGACTAAAATTAAAATTAGCAGCGACCTGAAAAAATGTTGGCTTTATAGTCTCAACAGCAACACTGGTTGACACCACCATCGGGAAAAAACTAGATAAAAAAATCAAAAAAATCGCTGGTTGGTCGCCAATGCCAAACCAGAGCATTGCTAATGGAATCCAAGCTAATGGCGAAATAGGACGTAAAAATTGTACTAAGGGATTAAATAACAATTTCGCGATTTCTAAACGTCCCAAAATAATTCCTAATGGTATACCTAAAATAACCGCTAAGAAAAACCCGATAGTCACCCTAAATAAGCTGGCGACGGACTGTTTTAATAATTCACCATTAATAACCAGTTCCTGCATACTGATTAAAACAGCTAACGGGCTTGGAAAAACCTGATGACTCCAACCACTAAAACGAGTTATCAACTCCCACAAAATCAAAACACCCAAAAATGTAATGAGGGGAAAAGTAATTTTTTTACGAAACACCCAATATTCCTTTTTTAATAAAGATTCACATATATTACAAACAATATTCTTAACAAAAAGCTTTAATTCTAACGACTAATTTTAGCTATCAACTTAAGACGGGGCTGTCATCAGACAATGCTTTTAAACCATGAAGAGCATGAAGCTCTTGAAGATAATACTTCATGTCCTTCATGGTTATATTGAAAGAATGAGTTATCAGTCCCATCTTAAACTGGTAGCCCTAATTTTAAAGGGAGTAATAAGCCCAATTTATATTCTATTAAAAATAAATAATCTTTTTGAAGCCTTATTCTACTTTAAATTTAAAAAACCACCTAAAACTAATAGCCAATCGAAACTATTTTACCAAGAAATAAAAAATGCCTTGTTAGCATAAATACCAACAAAGCATTTCTATAGATAAAACTTACAAAAAGCTAAATTATTTCAATTTCTTTTGCTAACGCATGATATTGTTTGGCTGATACTGCTTTTTCATCATAATAAATAATAGGTTCATTTACTATCTGAGACTCCTGCATTTTAAAATCCAAACTAATTAAGGTTTCAAACATTTTTCCTTTATATTTCTTTTTTAGTTTTGAATAAATTACTTTTGAAGCGGTATTATTCTCATCAAACATAGTAACTAATACCCTATAATCAACATCATGTGTTTTCGCAAGGGCTTTAATAATATTTTCTGTTTGCAAAACACCATTCATCGCCAAAAACTCGCTTTGTGTAGGAATAATTACAAAGTCTGCCGCCATCAACGCATTAGGAGTAAAAAACTTTACCGAGGGAGGCGTGTCTACCAAAATATAATCAAAATGATCTTTTATAGGCTCTAAGGCATCACGCAGAAAAAAGCCAAAATTCTTTTGCTGCAAACACTGTTTTGCCAACAATGCCATGCGGCTATTTGAGGGTAATAACCATAAATTAGGACGTACATTTTTAATCGTTTTTAAAATATCGGTCTTCTCTTGCATGACTTCATAAAAAGAAGGCTGATTTTTCTGCCCTAACAATAAACTTAAGTTTGCTTGTACATCAAAGTCTATAAGCAATACACGCTTACCCGACATTGATAACGACGCTCCTAAATTCAAACAAGTTGAGGTTTTTGCAACACCCCCCTTATGATTACAAATGGCAATAATTTTCTTTTCAGACTCTATATGCATTTGTTTTAATTCGTAAACCTCTTCTTTAAGTGAGGTATCAACAGAAAAAACATGTTTGCATTTTGAACAACGTACTTTAAAGAGTGTTTTTTTAATTAAATTAACATCCAGTTGAAATCTGGTTTTACATTTATCACAAATAATAATCATAAAAAACTCTATATTCAGGGCTAAGACAAATCAACTAACTGTTCTTTAATCAAAGATTCTATTTCTTCTGCAAGCTTAGACTCTTCCACAACAAAATCAACCAAGCCCTTTTCAATAGCACATTCCGCTAAATTAGGGTAAACACAGGTATCACTTTTTTGAGCAATGGTGATACCTAGTTTTTCTTTAATCGTTAAAAATCCATCAGAACCATCATCGCCAATGCCTGTTAATAACACACCGATTGTATGCCGACCAAAAACCTGTGCCGCCGATGAAAAAAGCTTATTTAATGGCTTGTCTTTTCCATCATGTAGCTTTAAAAAAACTTCATCATTGTCATTAATTTCTACCGTTATCGAATATTCGTTAGATGCCACATAACAAACTCCAGACTCCAACATAGCTCCGTCAACGGCTTCCAATATATGCCAAGCACTATATTTATCAAATTCTTCAACAAATGCAGGTAATATTTTAGGTGAAATTTCCTGCACCACAATCGCGGCTGTTGCTAATTTGGGAGACAAGGTAGAAAACAAACCGATACTGGTATTAGGGCCTCCTAAAGTCGTTCCTAATAACAGCAAATGATCTAAATTTTGAAAACCATAATAGCCGTCTAATTTATTAAGTTCATTCGCAGGGGTAACTCTAATTCGATGAATATTATGAATATTAACCGACACTGCCATTTTTATGCGGTCTATAATCTGCTGTTTAGCATTATGAATATCTTTGGATATAGCACCAGAAGGTTTGGGTAAAAAGTCAACCACTCCCAAACGTAATGCTTCAAAAGAAATAGCCCCATTACTAAACAATGAACTAAGCATGACAACAGGAACAGGACATTCCAACATAATATGACGTACGGCCTTAATTCCATCCATAATAGGCATATCAACATCTAATGTAATGACATCTGGCTTTAATTCTATAATTTTATCTAATGCCAACTTTCCATTTTTAGCCGAACCTACCACCTCAATATCTGAATCTGAGTTTAGGATTTCGCTAATAGCTTTTACCATAAAACTGGCATCATCAACGACTAAAACCTTTATTTTTTCTGCCACAGTACCCTCTGCTCAAGCAAGCATATTAATTGCTTTTAATTATAGTTCAATACTATATTAGCTAGCACGCTAGGCTCCATTTTCTAATGAGGCCAGTGATTTTCTTTCTTGCTCATGATGTTTTTTGATTTGCCTCTCGGTAGTCATATTCACTAACTCATAAACATCTAAAATTAGAGAAATGCGCCCATCCCCAATGATAGTTGCCCCAGAAAAACAATTTTGCTCATGTAAATAATCAGCCAAAGGTTTAATAACGACTTCTTCTTGACCAATTAACGCATCAACCATTAATCCAATTTTTTGAGTCCCCGTATTCACAATCACCACAAAAAAATCTAAATCACTTGCTTTGTCATCAGATTGCAGACCAAACAAAGTAGCTAAACGAAAAATAGGCACTGTTTTTCCGCGCAAATACATCACCTCAGTATCTTCCATAATTGAGACATCACTATCAGAGACTTTTAAGGTTTCTTCTACGTTTGCAAGTGGAATCGTAAAAGAATCAACACCCACTTTAACCAACAAGGCTTGAATAATTGCTAATGTTAACGGAATTTTTAAGCGCATTTTAGTTTCTACGCCTTTTTTCGATTCAACTTCTATGGTTCCATTAAGTTTTTCAATATTCTTTTTAACTACATCCATACCGACACCACGCCCCGAAGTGCTGTCGATTTCTTTTGCAGTAGAAAAACCTGGCATCATGATAAAACGCGTTAAATCAGCATCAGACATTCTATCAAGCTCTTCCTTAGAGAAAAGCTTTATCGCCTCAGCTTTAGCTTTAATGCGGTCAGTATCAATACCACGACCATCATCAGTAACTTCTATCACAATATGATTACTTTCATGAAAGGCTTCTAGCAATAATACGCCTGTCTCAGGCTTACCCGCTTTAACTCGTTCTTCAGGCGATTCAATCCCATGACCAATCGCATTTCTAATCATGTGTATCAATGGATCAGAAATTTCCTCAATAATCATTTTATCAAGTTCAGTTTCTTCACCTCGAATCTCTAAGCGTACTTTTTTATTATTTGTATGAGCAACATCATGTACTAAACGTGGATAACGGTTAAAAATTTGCGCAATCGGCAACATTCTAACCTTCATTACCCCTTCTTGAAGTTCATTAGAGGTTCTGCCTAAAGAAATAATTGCTTCACTAAAGCGATATGCAAAAGTTCTAACAGGCTTAAGATCTTTTTGACCTAACCCCGCCTCTTTTAGGTATTGTTGTAATTCAGATATTTCTGTTGCTAATTGGAAAAAATAGGCTCTATCTACAATTAATTCTCCGACTTGGTTCATTAAAGAATCAATTTTATCGGCATCGACACGAATACTTTTTCTAAAAACTTTATCAGGACTAGGCGTGGCTGATTTTGTGGGTGCATCATCCACTTTACTTTCTTTTTGTAAAAGTGGTTTTACAGGCTCTTCCACCACTTTGGCATCAGCTTTTAAGTCAGCACTACTTTCTGCTTTCTTAGGAGCTTCTTCATTAACTTCGGCTAACGTTTTCACCTCAAGCGTTAAATCTTTTTCTTTTTCTGCCTTAACCTGCTCTCTCTGTTTTTCAGTTGAATCCAGTAAAGCACCAAAGACCTCATTAATAGGTTCTGAGGTAATCGACTGTTCTATCAAAGAGGCATCAAGTGCCGAACTTAATTTATCAAATAAATCATCGGCTTCTGCTGGCTCTTCATCAGAATCCTCAAGCTCATCAGTTTTTTCATTTTGATTAACTAAGTCATTAATAAATGCTAACTCGGCATTTTCTTCATCTTTTATATCAAGCGCATCAATCAAAGCTGTTGGTAATAAACTATCTTCTACTACAGTCGTATCTATAACCTCAGTAGGAGTTTCTATGCCTTCAAGTTGAGGAAAAATACTCCGCAACTTAAGTAGATATTCATTCATAAAGGCAAAAGACACCTCGCCTGTTGCAGCTAAACTTTCTTGAGCATCTAAAACCTCATCTATCCAACCACTATAGATATGCGTTAATTTTTCATACGCCATATAATTGGCAGAAAATTTAATACTTTCTAAGGCTTCAACAATATCATTTAATAATTCATTTTTATTATCTGCTGACTCTAATTTGGCAATACTATTATTTAGTATCGAAAATTTTTCTTGTAGCTGTAAAATAAAAATTCCGAATAATTCCTGATCGTATTCTTCCTCAGGCAATATGAAATCGTCATTGTCATCGCTTGAAAGCGAGGCTTCATCTTCTCTCTGTTCTATTCCAATATCAGGTAATAGAGAAGATACATCTTCATCTTCACTCTCTTCTGTCAAAAAGGAAGCAACATCTTCGCCTTCATCTTCCTCTGATAAGAAAGACGATACATCTTCGCCTTCATCGTCCTCTGACAAGAAAGACGATACATCTTCGCCTTCATTCTCTTCTGTTAAAAAGGAAGCAACATCCTCGCCTTCATCTTCCTCTGATAAGAAAGATGATACGTCCTCACCTTCAGTTTCATCAACAGCAGGCTCAACACTTAGGTGAACACCAAGTTGTGCAATTAAGTCATCAACATCAGTCTTTTCTGTCTGCGAACTTTCTAAATCATTAACTAGCAAATTGATTCTATCTTTTGCCTGAATCAGTATGTCAATAATTTCTAATGTTGCTTGTTTTTTCCCTTCTCGAAGTAAATCAAGTAAATCTTCTAATGCATGACTGAGGGCTGATACTTTCTCTAAACCTACAAATTGAGCAGCACCTTTTATAGTGTGCATCGCTCTGAAGATAGTATTAAGCAACTCATTATCATCAGGCGAGGTTTCCAACTCTAAAAGAGCTGTTTCCATCTCTTCTAAGCTTTCAACCGCACCTTCAATAAAATCTTCCAGTAAAGATAAGTCGATCATAACCAGCCCTTTAATCAGCCATTAATAACATCAAGAATATCTTGAGATTTATGTTTATTTACAAAACCTACTGCGCCAATGCTTTGTACATCGTCGCCATATTTATCTTTATCCAGATTAGAAAGAAAAAGGATGTGAGCGTCACTGTCATAATTTAATATTTCTCTGGCAGCACTCAAACCATCCATTTCCCCCATGGTAATATCCATAGTAATCAAATCGGGTTTTAAGGTTTTATATAATTCCAACGCCTCAACACCGTTTTTAGCTTCCCCAACAATCGTATGACCACCGCGAACACTTAATACTTTGGTAATCATTTTGCGCATCATTGAGGAATCATCAACAATTAAAATACGTTTACCCATTCTTCACCACGCTAGTCCTAAAACTTTGTCTATCACTAACTAACATTAGCTTCTTCCTGCTCAACCGTTACGGTTTTTAATTTTTTAACTTCATCAACCAATAAGATACGGTTAAAGTCCAATAAAATAAGTAAGGTATTTTCAATTTCACAAACCCCCCTTATATATTGGCTTTGTAGGCCTGCCACCAAAATATCGGGTGGCGGATCTATGCTATTTTCCTGAATTTTAATAACTTCTGTGACCCAGTCAACAATGAAACCTGTGACTCTACCACCTATCTCCAAAATTAAAATCCAGTCTTTTTCCTGCTCATAGCTAGCCGTATCAAGGTTTAACCGCTTCCGTAAATCAATGACAGGAATAATGCTACCCCGTAAATTAATCACACCTTCAACAAATTCAGGAGAGTTAGGTACATAGGTAATGGGAGCAGAACGAATAATCTCCTGCACCATTAGAATATCAACACCAAAGATTTCTTTACCTATCTTAAAACCTACCAACTGAAGAAGCTGTTCTTTTTCTGACAAGTCATCCCTTGTCGTATAACTATCAGCCATATCAATAACTCCCCTACTAGATTTTGAACTGTTTTACCTGAGCAGTCAGTTCTTGTGATAAGTCCTGCAAGCCTTCGGTAATTTGTACAACCGTACCCGCACCTTCCACAGTTTGTTCAGCCGCTTCTGCTGAGGAAGTAGAGATTTCCATCACTTTCTTGGAACGTACCGCCTGCTCTCCTGTCATGGTACTCATATCACCCGTACGAGCCACAATACCATTCATCTCCGTACCAATTTCATTCGCACCTTTACTTGCATCAGCAACCAATTGAGTAATACGATTAGATTCTTCGAGTAATAAGTTCAAGGCTTTTTCTGCTGCTTGACGACGAACCCCCTGATCCCCCGCCATTCCTGCAATATCCTCTGCGAGTACGTTCAGCTCTTTCATCAAGCCCTGTACCTGCTCTGTACCTTGAGACAAGACCGTCGCGGTTTTTTCAATTTCATCAATCGCTTCCATGTTGACTCGACCACCTTCGTCGATTTTATTCAAGGATTTTTGCGATTCATCGGTCAGTTTCGACCCTTCCTCAACCCTTTCACTTGAATCCTTAATCAACTGGGTAATCTCTTTTGCAGCTTCCGATGAACGTTGCGCCAGTTTACCAACCTCGTCCGCAACAACCGCGAAACCTTTACCATGCGCTCCCGCTCTTGCCGCTTCAATCGCAGCGTTCAAAGCCAATAAGTTGGTTTGTTCAGCGATTTCGGTAATTACCCCGATAATATCAGAGATCTGGTCAGATGATTCGGCAATCGCCTGCATCCCTTCCACCGTTGAAGCTACCGACTGTTTGCCTTCTTCTGCCGCCGATAATGACGCTTTACCATGCTCGGTTGCCTGAGCAACCGCTTTGTTCATGTTTTCCACCGCACCTGTAATAGAAGCTACCGCAGAAGATACCCGTGCCACCATCGCGCCCTGCTCTCTCGCAGTTGCCACAACTTTCGCACCCGTTTGACCCATTTCAGATACCCGCTCCATTGTTTCTGTTGCTTCCTTATTCTGGAGATCCGCTGCTTCTGATACGTTTTGTACCGCATCAAGCAAGTGAGTAATGGTTTTAGCAGAAGCTTCCGCTGCTACCCTTTGCCCTTCTGATGCTTGGCTCACCTTACCAGCAGTTCCACCCATTTCGGTGATAATGCCCACAGCCTCTTTCGCACGATCTAGTTCGTGTGTCGCACGCTCTCTATTACCCGCTGCTCGTTTTGCCACATCCTCCGCACCATCTGCGACTTTAAACGCTGATTCATTTACAACTTTAAACGCATCATGAATAATGTGCATCATTTTATTAAATGCTTCTGACATATGTCCAATTTCATCGTTAGACTCTACTGCAACGTCAAGCGTTAAATCCTGCTCCTCCGCAATTTTGGTAATCGTATTCGCCATATTTACAATCGGATTCGCAATAGTTCGCGCAACGAATAACGCAAAAACCACAATCGCCACCATGATAACAATCCCCAGATAAAACATATTCATCTGTAAATCATCAATCGGCTTAAGTGCTTCATGTGCATCAATCTTTGACACCATCACCCAGTTGGTCTCTCCGTATAACTTAATATTTGCAAACGCACCTAATACCACAATATCACGATAATCGGGAGAAAGTACGATACCATCTTTTCCAGACAAACCGTTTCGGGTCATTTCAGAGTCGATACTGCCTGTACTGGGATTTTTAAAAGAAGCCTCTACCTCGTGGGTTGCATCCAAGGAAGAACTGGAGCGCATTAAGTTATCGCCTCCGATTAAAAAGCTTTCCCCAGTATCGCCCATCCCTGTACGTTCCTGCATTACTTTGTTAATCTTATCAACCGACATCTGCATCGCAACAATCAACTCCACCTTGCCATCTTTAACAACGGGTTGAGCAATAAAAGACGCTGGTTTCCCCCCAGAAGGCTCGTAAGGTTTATAATCGGCAAAAGCAAAGCGTTTGCTCGTTTTAACCCTACTAACCAACGCGCCTAAGTTAGAAGAACTGTATTGACCCGTTAACATATTGGTTCGATAATCCGACTCATGTCCAACCGAGTAGAAAACATATCCATCAGGAGAAATCAGAAAAATATCGTAATAACCATAGGCTTTTAAAAACTTAGTCAGATAATCATCAGAGTCGCCTGCTAGCTTAGGCACAACCACCTCTTCCATACTCGCTGTAGAGATTAAACCCCAAGTTAGTCCCGAAATTTTTAAAGGGGTATAAACACTAATTTCCAGCTCTCCAGTACTGCCCAGCTTGGTAATTGTGCCTTTCTCACCTGAAAGTACTGCTTTAACATCCTCATCAGACTTTTCGTCACCGATATCGCCTTTTTTTAACAACCGCTTACTACGAAGTGCCGTTTTATTATTCAGACTACCCACCAGATAAGATTCCCCTGTCTTACCTAAACCACTTCGTTGTTGTACAATCTCATTAATATCTTTGGATGAAATCTGGAATACCGCACTGCCTCTGTAGACACCTGCATTATCAATAATGGGAGTCGCCAAAAAACCCGCATAAGCCTTGGAAGGCTCATACCAGTCAAAATCCTGAATCGCAACCTGATTGCGTGATGCCGCGAAAATCTTACCTAATCCAGAAGATTTTAACGCGCCTGTTTTAACATTCGCCCCAAAGTCTGATTCCTTAGCTACGGTATAAACTACATTACCGTCAGCATCAATCAAGAAAACATCGTAAAAACCAAATTGTTCCATGAAAGTCTGGAAACCTTTTTCTCTATTCGCCGATAAAGTTCTATAAGCTTCGGATTTAGTCCCCTGCTTAAAAGCCTCGGTGAACAGCTTAATCCCCCCCGTAAAACGTAAGTTCTGTTGTACATCAGACATCAGTTTTAAACGTTCATCGAAATATCTTTCAAGCTGAAGCTTCTGTAATTCCTGAACCGCTTCCAACTTTTCAAAACCATTAGCCTGTAACGCTGCCACCGTATCAACCAAAACTCCCATATCACTTTTACGATCGTCAAAGAAAGATAAAACCTGAGTTTTTTTAATTTGTCGAATCGCTTCAAGCTGCCCGTATACCTGTTTCTGCAAAGCATCACCAGAACTGGTTGCCGCCATAAATCCATTAATAAAAAAGGGAATAGAACCTACAAGCAAGAAGAAAGCCAGTAGTTTTACCCTGAGACTGAGGTCTCTGAACCATTTCATTTTAATCTCCCCATAGAGTTATATTCACACGGCTCTTAATTGGCCGAATTTACCAAAAAATTATTAATTTCTGCGGCTATTTCCATGTCCGCTACTACCACTTCCGCTTCACATAAATTTAAAGCCGACAATGCCATGCTTTTGTACAGACAACTCACAGGTGATTGTATGATTGCATTACCACCTACACGCACAATTTCTTCCAGTCCTTCTGCACCGTCACTGCCTGCACCTGAAAGTATAGCACCTATAGAACGTCTGCCTAGTATTTCTGCCACCGAAAACATCAGCATATCAATTGAGCCTCGTCGCATAGAAAAAGGAGCAGGACTAACATGCGCTGTTAAATTTCCTCGCTCTCCATGCGCCGTTACATATTCTTCGCCTGAACTTATATAACAAACCCCTGCTTTGAGCAAGGTATTATTAAAGGGTCGTTGCACTGAAATCGCACTGTAATGATTCAAATACTCAATAAAACCATCCACATGCACAGAGGTTTCATAAAAAATAATCATATACGCAGTAGAGTCAGTAACCGTCAGTTTAGGCACTATCTTTAATAATGCACCATAACCCCCTTCTGCAACGCCTAACACTACAATATTTTTACAGCCTTGCCTTGATACCAAAAGAGTATTTTCATTGGCTTTAACCCTAATATATTGAATTGCTGATGTCCTAACTTTAGCCGCCATACAAACTTTTCTAATAATCTCTTCTTTTTTTACACCTAAAGCGTTATTTTCTAAATTTGAAGGCTTAGAAATAAAATCAATCGCTCCATAACGTAAAGCATCAAAAGTAATCGAAGCCCCTTCCTGAGTTAAACTACTCAGCATTACCGTCGGAGTTGGATGAAAAATCATAATATACTTTAATGTCGTCAAGCCATTCATATTGGGCATAATGACATCCAAAGTAATTAAATCTGGTTTCAGCTTAGGAATTTTTGCAAGGGCTTCATCACCACTCGCAGCCTCCCCCACGACTTCCAAATTCTCACTAGACTCAAGAATTGCAATAATCGCTTGTCGAATAATACTGGAATCATCAACAACTAAAATTTTATAGCTTTTTTTTGCCATAAGATTACCTTAAATATTTGCGTACAACGGTTAACAACTCATCAGGCTGAAAAGGCTTAGTTAGATATTCATTAGCATCAGAAACTTTTCCTTTTAACTTATCAAACAAACCATCTCGCGAAGTCAACATAATCACGGGCGTTTTCTTAAAACTAGGTTTTTGTCTTATTTCTTCAAGTATTTCATAACCATCTTTACCTGGCAAAATAATGTCTAATAAAATCAACTGCGGTTTCTTTTCTTCCAAGCCTGTCAAGGCTTCAAATGCATTTTTAGCTTCAAAAATTTCATAACCATTTGCCATTAATGTTCGCGCGATTACTTTTCGAGTAACCAGACTATCTTCAACAATAAGAATCCTAGCATTTTTCTCGCTACCATCCACTAAATTTGCATTAAGCGATTCTTCCACTGTGCCAGAATTAAGTCCCTCGGCATTCATATAATCCCTTAAAATTCGTCCTTGAGTAATCAAAGCGTGATTTTGTGGGCCTAAACGCGCTATTTCATTGAGTTGATCGGAACCTTCCTGAAAATACTTTCGGTTTAAATAAGCCATCGCCAAATAAAAGCGTAAATAAATATGTTTCTCTTTACCCTCGTCTTTTTGTAAAACATTACTGTAACGTTCAATTGCTTTATCAAGTATTTCAAATTTTGCTTTACCCACCGTTTTAAAAAAACTGGGATCTATAAAAAAACTCGATTTACAGTGAGTACATTCACTATCTTTTTCCGCTATTGGCATCCAGCAAAAAGGGCAGCGCAATACAAAGTCTGTCCTTATAGTTTTTCTTGCTTGGCTAAATTTTCTAACATCTTCTGCTAAATCAGCATTTTTTGAATGAATATGTGCGGCTTTTTTTAAGGCGATTTCTATCGCGGTCATATTTGTTAATACGCGCGAAAGCCATAACCAACCTTTAAAATCCTGATCATAATCTTTTAATACATCCGTCAATATATTTTCCGCTCGCGCACTATCACAGCCTTCAGTTAGCCCAATTGCCTTAGCAATTAAAGTAATTTTATCCGCATTAGTGTACTTAGGTGATGAAACCTGACCGCCACCTTCCAATTTATCATTTTCTTTTAATCGCTCGACATCCTTAGCTAAAACATCAACAGTTTGATGGATTTGGCGAGAAACCCCTTTCTGAGCGACCGCTCTGAACACCATATAGTCATGTTCCCATTGCAAAATATCCATTGCAATGATTTTGCCATTCATGCCACATTCAACCGCATTAATTAAAACGCCTTTATCAAAATAAAACCCGCCAACCTTGCCTTTTTCACGCACTTCCAATAAACCCGTTTTATCTGATTTTTCTAAAAGCTGTAATACGGCTAATAAAGAAACAGATTTACCAAGGTTTCCTGCTTGTTCAACTTGCAAAACTAATTTATTAATTAATGTCATGCCAAATTCACCATGAAGCGCATGTTTATCCACACAAAGCCCCACTGCTGAATTATTTAATCTTAATTTTTTATCGGAACTTTTTAGAGCCTCTAAAATAGAATCATGCCCTTTCAAGTTATATTGACTAATAAAGCTTAACATTGCTTGTCTAAACAATTTTTGTTGCTCAGGCGTTAAAACTGTTTTAGAAATTTTTTCAATAACAGCATTCAGAGCTTTAAAATCATTTGCAGCATGAACCTCTTGAATATAATCAAGAAACACAACTTTAGCGACAGGCCCTATGATGGCAGCAAGTTGCGCTTCAATCACAATCATACCCCATTCTCCAACAGGGCTAGTGTCTTCTGGCATTTGCGCTTCAACCGCTGCAACTTGCTGTGCAACAGAAGGCTGCTCTCTTATAGGTTCAGGGGTTTCGATAGCAGCAGGTGCTGGTGTGACTGGAGCTTGAGGTTTTTTGGTAACACTAGCAATATTACTAGTAAGTATTTGGAAAATTTGAACGGTTGATAGAGCAATCTTTTTTTCTACTCCACCACCTGTCCCTAGGCGTGTAGAAAATGTTGCTTTACCTTGTTTTATTTCTTTAATTAATGCAAGAGCAGCTTCTCCCGTCTCGCCCTTAAACTTAACATCGAAAACCACTCCTTTTTCTAGGTTCAACTTAGCAGATTCACCTGCCTCATTTTTGATAAACATCATCCCTGTGCGCTTTTCTTTACACAGTTTTTGCAACGTTAACAACAACTCACGATAAGTGAGCAAGCGTACAGTACCACCACCTTCTTGCATCAACTATTCTCCTGTTGTTTCAGTAGTAAGGAATGTTTCACAATAATTTCCCAAAAATCACAGTATTTATGTCGTATAGAAATTCATTATAGTCAAAAAAAAAAATCTAGCTTTGTTTATTAATCAATTTCACCTAAAAAACCATAAAATTTAACAGGAATTACAATGAGTCACCTTAAAATACAATTCACCCTGTTCAATACCTACGCCAAACAGATAAACTTAGCTTTTTATAGAAAAAATAGTCAGATAAAGTAGAATTCTGGGTTCCGACACCTCAGAGCCTACAAAACCTGACTATGCACGAAATAATAACAACGCTTGA
>WTBX01000014.1 GCA_013138855.1 Methylococcaceae bacterium | reverse complement strand
TGTCGGTATGCGTTCCCAAACGGAGTTTGGGAACGAGAAAAAACGGAGTTTGAGAACGAGACAAAGGTAAAACGAAATGTTTAATGATGACCAAAAAACACTTGCTTTAAATTTTGCACAGCAACTTGCACAAAGAAATTATAAGGTTGCTTATGCAATGTGTAGTCAAAACTTGCAATCACAATTGACGCTTGATGATTTACACGAACAATTTGAGGATATGATTCCGCTGGATTGGGGAAGAATCGAGCCGATTGAGTTGGACAAAAACGGTGATTATCCTTTTGTTTATGTTGTGCTGGGTGGTGATGTCTATTCAGAAGCGATATTTATTAATTCATTTGTGATCGAAAATAGTTCGCTTAATATTGAAAGTTTTGAATTTGGACGACCTTAAGATAAGTTTTCGTAGCTACTCAGATGGAGCCGCGACTTTTAGTCGCACCCGAAGTTTCAGTCATAAATTTTAAAACGAGCTTATTTTAAGGTTCTTCCGTGAAACTGAGGTTTAATGCAAAAGGACTGGCAGTCCTCTTGATTTTCCTGACTCTATGAAAGGACTGCCAGTCCTACCCACATCTTTTACGGGAAATTCTATAGAATTTTGGAGATATTTTTAGGTTTCGTGCGCGACTAAAAGTCGCGGTTCCGAATGTACGACAACTTTAGCTCTACTTAAAATCCTTGAATAGTATGGCTTTTAGAATATTAATCATCGACAAACAACAGAACCTCACCTTTATTTAATTCAATCGAATCACCACTCCAACGTTGATAGTCACCATTAATATGCGCATCCTCAATCGGCAAGCCTAATTTGCGCAAATAAAATAAAATATTCTTCAAAAACGTAGGTTTATAAGTGGTGTTATAAGTGAAGGTGGGTAATAATTGGGCATGATTAGTCGAAAGAATCGTACCACGTACCATTCCCGCTCCAGAGCGTTGTCCTAATTGACCTAAGACAATAATGGTTCCTGCTTTCATATTCACGCCAGTAAAATCACCTGTATTGCCTCCCACAGCAATTAAACCGCGCCGCATTCCATTACCGAGTTCATTTTTGGCATTACCATAAATAATGATTTCACCGCCTTGAATACCCATTGAAGCACCACGTACCGCACTGCCGACCATATGTCCTGCATTGCCTTTAATGGTAATACGACCCCCTGACATTTCGCGTCCAACCCAGTCACCCGCATCACCCGACACGACGATTTCACCACCTGTCATTTCCGCCCCTAAATGTGCGCCAACGCTGCCTGTGATTTTAAGCGTCCCTTCACTCATGCCTAGCCCAATAAGTTTAACGCGCGATAAATCACCTTCAAGCTCTAGCTGATTGTCTTTAACTTTTCCTTCAACGGTGAAAAAATCGCCTAATAACTGTTCACGATTACCATGAAAAACGGTTAATGCGGCAACTTCCTCAACGGTTTTATCTGCTAATTGTGTAGAGTTTAAAACTTCAACTTCTAAAGGTACTTCGGGTTGAGTATGTAAGGTTAATTTCATGATGCCCCCTGCATAATTTTATGTAACTGTAGATGATACTGACCTAAATTGCCGCCATAATTACCAGCGGTGATTTGTACTACGCCTTCTCTGGCCGCTGCTTGTATTCCAAGGCGCATAGACTCTGCCACCGCTGCTTCATTTAAACCATCTATCACAATTTCTAAGACACAACTTACGTTTTCAGGTAAATCGGTTTTGGGCGCACAGCCTCTAAGTGAGGGGCAATAAGCATCGTTAGTTGAAGCAGGTAAGGCTTTATATTTAGAGCCGACTTTACTGCCACTACGTACCACCCCATCAGGAAATGGTAAAATTACATTAGGAATTTTCATCACTTCCACCGCCTCTTCTACGGCATCTAAGGTTATTTTTAAATTTTCACCTAAAACCAGAAAATTTCCGCCACCCACCGCAGGCTGTACTCCGAAAGATTCATCAATTAAAAATTCACCTTCCATCACAGGAATACGCCATAAACGCTGATTTCCTAACATTTTACTGGCTTGATAACCATCGCCAAAATAACGCAGTTTCCCGCCGACATTCACTGTTTCAGTCGCTTCGGGTAAACCGTTATAGCAGGCGGTTGTCGGGCAGGTCATTACGCATTGTCCAATACGCTCAACTAAACGGGCTTCAATTCCTTTTGCACTAAAGGCAAATAACAACACGCTCACACCCGCTCGTCCATCGGGTGTTTCTTCGGGTAAAAGTTCGCGCTCAATGCCCGCCTCGCATTTACAGCCGATAACCGAAGTTGCAAAACCTGTCATTGCTCTGGCTGCGGCATTTGCCCATTTAGGCGTTTCAGCGGTGATAATCACCCGCGTCCCCCACATGCCGAAGGCTTCGGCAAAAGTATCAATAATTTCAGTGGATTTAATAAACATAATGCTCTTTGTTGTTATTGTTTTAAGTTATATTTTTAAGCCATTAAACCAATCCTAGGTACTCAAATAAAGAACTAATTTAAATTCCCATTTCTTTAAGTGACTTGTCGATTTCACGCGCTCGTGCTTCTTCTCTTTCTCGTGCTTTTGTTTCTAATTCTTTTTTAGCTTCTTTTTTAGCATTCCTCAAAGGAGCATCTATAAATGCAGAACGTAAACCAACGATTAATGCTTTCGTATTAGGATGATTTCCCGCCCAAATTAAGACAATGATAATCACCGCCCATTTAATTTTTCTCATGGTTTAACCTTGGTATTTAATATTAAAACGTAACGAATTAATTCGGAGCCGCGACTTCTAGTCGCGCACGAAGTTTGAGCATAACTTTTAAAACGAGCTTATTTTAATCGCTCTAATTTTATAAGTTTAGATGATTCTTTAGGTCTCGTGCGCGACTAGAAGTCGCGTTTCCAAAGGCTAAGTCATCACATGAAAACAAGCTTAACGCACAATACAGTCAGCCGTTAAGTTTAAATTCTTATTTTTTAACTGATTAATTTTGTTATGTTGAGTATTTAGTTCGGTTGCGCTAGCGTTTAAAGTCGCTTTTAAATTTTCTATTTTATGAGGAATATTCGCGCTCATATTAATTTGATTTTGACATTGTTGTTGTAATTTTATTGGCTCATTGCGCCAAGCATTATATTTTTCAGCGCATTTGGTTTCGACTGCATCAACACACTCGTTATAATCTAACACCTTAGCACCAAGAACAATGGCTTTTCCCCACAAACCGCCCCACGCGCCTATCGCAGCTAAGGCGGTATTTTTAGCGACATCAGCAATCACTGAATTTTCTTCTTCTAACAGCTCATTAGAAATCATGTCGCAACCCACATCAGATAATAAAGCCACCACACTTCTACCAATCATAGAGCCGATAACCGAGCCTGTTAAACCCGCAAAACCATCACAGCCTAAATTTTTAACCAAACAAATCGCCTTGCTTTTGGCCTCTCTTTCGACAGGCTCACAGGCTAAAATAGGTTTATCCATAGAATAGAGCTCGACGCATTGACCACGTTTGAACGCTGGGTTTGAATTTAAAACATTAATTGCATTTCTGTATTGTAGAGTGTAATCGGCAATAGCGGCCTCAGTAGTAGCAAGCGTGTTTTTTGCTGAATTTATTTTCTGAGAATGGTTAAGATAATCACTTAATAACGGATTTGAAAAGCCATTATTATCGCTATGATTAAAGTTAACAATTTCACCGTTTTGCCTACTTATAAAATAACATCCATTAACACCACTGTTCACAGAGGTCTCTGGAACGAAGAAGATTATTTTTGTTCCCTGAGCTTTTGCTTTACTTAAAATGCTGTTGGTTGAGGATTTTAAATAAAATAAATCGCTGCTATTATCATTTAAATTCACAGCAACAGAATTATATGATGCTTCTATATGATTGATTTTTGTAGCGCAGCCCACTAATAGAAAGGAATAGATAAAAATTAAAATATAGAGTAGTCGTTTCATAAGTCACTAATTTAATTGATGTTGCGTTTATCTGATTAATTCGTCATTCTTAATTCACACTATAAAAGCAGCAATAAGACTGGCGGCGAGATGAAGGACAACGTCCTTTAGCTCGCTGCCAGTCCCCAAATTCAATAAAGTGGGGACTGGCAGCTATCCAAAAGACTACGTCTTTCAGATAGCCGCCAGTCTTTACAAATAGCCTGAGTCGTTATAATACCGATAATTTTCGCATCGGAATGTGGGACAATAACCTTGAGTCAATTAACAGCTACCATTCATTTTGAAACGATGGGTTATACGTTGTCAAATAACCTTTATTATAAGAGAAAAAAACTATGTGGTTAAAAGCCTTTCATTTAATTTTTATGGTCACTTGGTTTGCCGCTTTATTTTACCTGCCGCGTTTATTTGTCTATCATGCAATGGGCGTAGATGAAGCGAGTAACGAGCGTTTTAAAGTCATGGAGCGCAAATTATTTTATGGCATTATGACACCTTCGATGATTGCCACCTTTGTTTTTGGTAGCTGGATGCTATTTGATTATGCGTGGGCAATGTATTCATCTATGGGCTGGCTACATGTAAAGCTATTATTACTCGCAGGATTAGTGGTCTATCATTATTTTTGTTATCGTTGGTTAGAAGATTTTAAACACGACCGTAATCATCGCGATGATGTGTTTTACCGCTGGGTGAATGAAATCCCTGTGCTGTTCCTATTCGCCATTATTATATTGGCAGTGGTTAAGCCGTTTTAGGAAGTGAGAAATAAATAATCTACCGATTGTAAGTTTTATAACCATGAAGCACATGAAGATCATGAAGGTTTTTCTCCATGTTCTTCATGCCCTTCATGGTAGATTATTAATTTCTGAGTCCTTTTAGTTTCAATTGAATAATCTAAAGTACGTCATCTACGCGAAAATTTAAAAAAATATGCACGAAATATCACTTTGCGAAAGTGTTTTGCAAGTCTTAGAACAACAAGCAATAACCCAACATTTTAAAAAAGTAAAAATAGTTTGGCTTGAAATTGGCGCGTTATCTAGCGTTGAACCAGAAGCGATGCGTTTTTGTTTTGACGCGGTGATGGAAAATTCATTAGCCGATAACGCAAAATTAGAAATTATCTATATAGCTGGACAAGCTTGGTGTGTAAGTTGTAATAAAAATGTTGTCATAGAGCAGCGTTATGATGAATGTCCTGACTGTGGCGGTTTACAATTACAAATTAATAACGGCGAGCAAATGCGAATTAAAGAATTGGAGGTAGAATAATGTGTACAGTCTGCGGATGTGCTGAGGGTGAAACTCAAATTGAACATCATCATTCCCATGCTCATGACGGTCATCATCACGACCATGAACATAGTGATGACCACATTCATGTAGAGGGTGAACATACTCATGACTATGGACAAGGTGCAGCTCATGCCCATGTAGCAGGTTTAAGCCAAACGCGGATGGTGCAAATTGAGCAAGATATTTTAGGAAAAAATAATCAATATGCGGTGGTGAATCGTGATTATTTTAGTCAGCATGGCATTTTGGCATTAAACCTTGTTTCCAGTCCTGGTTCGGGAAAAACGACTTTATTAACTAAAACGATTGAGTTATTAAAAGATGAGCTGGAATTGAGTGTGATTGAAGGCGATCAGCAGACAACCCATGATGCGGAACGGATTCGGGCAACAGGTGTTAAGGCTTTGCAAATCAATACAGGGAAAGGCTGTCATTTAGATGCTCATATGGTGGGTCATGCGGTAGAAAATTTAAAACCTGCCGAACAAAGTTTATTGATGATTGAAAATGTTGGCAATTTGGTTTGTCCTGCGGCATTTGATTTAGGTGAAGCCCATAAAGTCGCCGTTTTATCCGTTACAGAAGGCGAAGATAAACCGCTTAAATATCCTGATATGTTTCATGCAGCGGATTTGATGATTTTAAATAAAGTCGATTTATTGCCGCATTTAGATTTTGATGTTGAGCAATGTATTCAATATGCTAAACAAGTGAATCCGCGTATTAAAATCCTGCAATTATCCGCTAAAACAGGCGAAGGCATGGAAAGCTGGGGGCAATGGCTTAAGGCTAGTCGTGCTTTGCATCTAATAAATTACAAGACTGGCGGCAGCTAAAGTGCGAAGCCCTTTAGTTTGCTGCCAGTCCCCATACTTATATTAATATATTTCGTGGGGACTGGCAGCTACCCAAAAGACTACGTCTTTCGGATAGCCGCCAGCCTTATGTAATTCTCCGCTTTATTTTGTCTGATTCCCACGAGCCAGCGTGGAAATCTAATTTGTCTCGAAATTCATGACTTGACGCTAGCGCGTCTACACTTAGTTCCCACGCTGGCGCATGGGAACCAGATAGCTTATTTACAATTATGTGCCTTGCCGTTCCCGCTCAAATTATCTCCATTAATAAAGCTTTAGATAACGCTATTGTTAGTGTTGATAAAGTCGAAGTTGAAGTCTCGTTAAGCCTAGTCGATGATGTCAAAATTGGTGATTATGTGTTAATTCATGTCGGTTTTGCTCTTAATAAAATTGATGAAGAAGAAGCCTTGCAAACCCTCGCCTTGTTTGAAGAAGCGGGGTTGACTGATTAGCCATGAAATATATTGACGAATTCAGGCAACAATCAGTCGCTAAAAAATTAGCAACCGCGATTAAAAAAGCCGCGAAAGAAGATAAACATTATCGTTTAATGGAATTTTGCGGCGGTCATACTCACGCGATATTTCGCTATGGCGTGCAAAACCTAATGCCTGAGAATGTCGAATTCATTCACGGACCCGGTTGTCCTGTCTGTGTGTTACCAATGGGACGTATTGATAATGCAATGGAATTAGTGGAACAACACGACGTTATTCTATGTATTTATGCGGATTTATTAAGAGTTCCTGCCAGCGGTTCTAAATCGTTAATGAAAGCGAAAGCAGCAGGCGCAGATATTCGGATGCTGTATTCCAGTCAAGATGCGTTAAAAATTGCTAGAGAGAACCCAGAACGTGAAGTGGTTTTTTTCGCCATCGGTTTTGAAACGACTACGCCACCGACTGCGGTGGTCATTAAACAAGCTAAAGCCGAAGCTTTAACAAATTTTTCAGTCTTTTGTAATCACGTTTTAACCCCCGCAGCTATGCAAGCGATTCTTGACGCGCCCGAACCTGTTGCGATTGATGCTTTTTTAGGCCCTTCTCATG
>WTBX01000271.1 GCA_013138855.1 Methylococcaceae bacterium | reverse complement strand
GCTTTTCAAGAAGATTTAAAAAAACACCCTGCCGATGGGGCTATTAGCGAAAATGAATCGTTAGAACGACGTTTGGCGGGGCGAATTCGTTCTTTAATTACCCGTATCGCTGATCCAGAATCTCATTTTTTTGCGATTGTGAATAAGGAAATGGCGCGTAAAACCAATGCCTTCGTCAAGATGATGGAGCAGGAAATTAAACCGCAACATCAGGCAATGAACCAGCTTGTTAGACAATTATTAGGCGAGACGGCAAACGAACAGCAAGTGCAGTTTTGTCATGCCAGTATTATCGGTCAATGTTTCCATTGGTTAAAAATTCAGCAACATAAGAATGATGAAACTATGCCTTGTGAAATGCTGCAATTAGAAGGGGCGGAGTTGTATGCCGAGCATGTGATTAATTTTTCTTTGGCGGGCATTAAGGCGATGCGCGAACAAAATAGCCTCAATACAGAGAATCACGATGAAACTTAATAACATAACGCTGAGTTTATTATTAATCGTTAGTAGTGGCTGTTCGGTTGATGTTAAAGAGGTTCCTACGCCGGTTGCTTTAGATAAAACGTTTTCTATTGCAGGTTCTGAAGATTTAAAAAGTCAATGGTGGTTAGCCTTTAATGATGAAGCTTTAAATCAACTGATTGATACCGCTTTAAGAGATAATTTTTCTTTAAAAGCGGCCTTTAACCGTGTTGAACAAGCGCGAGCGACAGCAAGAAAATCAGGCGCAGACTTAGTTCCTTCCATAAATGGTACGTTTGAGACTTCTCGAAAAATTACCGATAAATTAGAAAGCGATAGTTTTAGTTTAGGTTTACTCGCTAGTTATGAAATAGATTTATGGGGACGCATTCGCGCTAATTTACATGCCGCAGAATTAGAGACTTATGCGATTGAAGAAGATTTACACGCTGCGGCTATTTCTTTATCGGCTGATATTGCCACAACGTGGTATCGCTTAATTGAACAGCGCAAACAGTTACTTTTATTAAATCAGCAAATCAAAACCAATCAAGATTTAGCGGGGATTGTTGAAGCACGTTTTCGGGCGACAATAGCGACGGCTGCGGATGTTTTTCAACAACGGCAAGTGTTAGAAGGGGTTGTTGGTGATAAAGAAACCGTACTGGCGACGATTAACGTTTTAGAACATCAGTTAGCGGTTTTATCTGGCAAAGCTCCTAAACAAATAAAACTTTTAGAGATCAGTGCTTTCCCTGATTTAGCACCTGTACCCAAAACAGGGTTGAGTGCGGATTTAATTAAACGTCGTCCTGATTTACGCAAAGCCTATTTTTCAGTTCAAGCGGCTGACCAACGCATTGGCGCGGCGATTGCCGACCGATTTCCCAAGTTAAGTTTATCGGCAGGCATCAATACTTCATCCCCTGATTTACAATCTTTATTTAATAATTGGTTAGCTACTTTAGCGGGTAATTTAGTGATGCCGATTATTGATGGCTCACGCCGCTTGTCTGAGGTTGAACGTGTGGAAGCAAAAGCACGCGAAAGTTTAAATACTTATGCAACGGCTTTATTAACCGCGACCAGAGAAGTCGAAGACGCGCTAGTACAAGAATATCGTCAACAAAATTTAGTCAGCAGCTTGGCAAAACAAGTGCTGTTATCTCAACAAGCCAACGAACAAATCACCTTACGTTATCGTCACGGTGCAATTGATTTTTTGCGAGTGTTATCTATTTATTTAACTCAGCAAGGTTTAGAACGTAGTCATTTACGCGCAGAACGTGAATTGATTGAATTTCGTATTAATTTACATCGTGCTTTAGCAGGCAGCTTTCAACTTCCTCCCTCTTTTTCAAAAATAGACCATGATTAAACTAGCATTCAAATGGCTTCCTTCGCTGTTAATTATCCTAATTGCAGGGGGTGTATCTTATTACTGGATGCAAAACAAACCTCGCGCCAATCGTAAGCCTCCGCAAAAAGTTATTCCTTTAGTTGAAGTAATCACCCCAGAATTTAAAGATCACCAGCTTAGTGTTTATGCGATGGGCAATGTGGTTGCCGCGCAATCGGTGAATTTAACTTCGCGAATTAACGGCATGGTAATTTCCACTAACCCTAATTTTATTGAGGGCGGGATTTTAAAAAAGGGGGAGGAAATTGTGCGCTTAGATCCTACCGATTATAAATTAGTGATTGCCCAGCGACAAAGTGAAGTCGAAAAAGCACGCTTTAATCTTAAACTCGAACAAGGTCAACAAGCTGTTGCTCAACGTGAATTTGAATTATTAGGCGGTAATCTAGCCCCCAAAGAAAAAGAGCTAGTATTACGCAAGCCTCATTTAAACGCAGCAAAAGCCGCTTTAGCCGCTACAAAAGCTGCACTTAGACAATCAAAATTAGATTTAGAACGCACAAAAGTTATTTCACCTTTCGATGCGATTGTGATTAGTCGTAATGCCAATATTGGCTCTTGGGTTTCGACTTTTTCTACAGGAACGCCTTTAGTTCAATTGGTAGGCACTAAACATTTTTGGATTGATGTGTCTTTATCTGTCGATAAATTACGCTGGATAGCGATTCCTGCGATTAATAGCAAGACAGGCGCGAAAGTTAAAATTAGTTATGAAACAGGCTGGGGAAAAGGCGTTTATCGTTATGGAGTGATTAAACGCTTAAAAGCCGAAGTTGAAAGTGAAGGGCGGATGGCTAAGTTAATTGTCGAAG
>WTBX01000192.1 GCA_013138855.1 Methylococcaceae bacterium | reverse complement strand
TGCCGTTTGCCATTAATTTAGGGTCGCCTGTACCAAATAAGCTAATCGCCTGAAAAGTGGCAATCATCCCTGTAACGGTTCCTAATAAACCTAATAACGGTGCAACCGCTGCTAAAAGCTTTATCATTGACAAACCACGTTCTAACACGGGAGCTTCACGAGTAATCGCCTCATCAAGTAATAATTCTAGATTATCGCTTTCTTGCTCTCCACTTTGAAGTGCAGCTTGCATCACTCGCCCTAACGGGTTGTCGTCACTAGCTTTTTCTTGCTGCATTTGCTGGGTCATTTTTTTACCCGTTAGCGATAGTTGAATTAATCTGAATACCGCATAAATAAACCCTAATGCTCCCATTACCAGAATAATATAACCGACAACACCGCCTTGTTTAATACGCTCGACACTATCGGGTGTTTGAATTAACAGACTTAAAATAACACCGCGCGTAGGGTCTATACCTATATCAACCTGACTTCCTACGGCTGCGGTTTCCATATCCGCAGCCATCGTTTGATAATCGTCTTCGGGTTGTCTGGCAAGGGTGACTAATTTTCCTGTTTCGGGTAAATAACGCAAATATTGACCATTTGCCAAGGCGTTGAAATTACCGATACGAATCACTTTGCTTTGTTGGGGTTGACCTGATGAATTAACGACTTCAGCAGGAAAATAAACGATTTTTCCCGACTCAGTCATTTCCTGTTGCAAGGTGATCCACAGTGTTTCGAGCTGGTCGATAGTTGGAGCAGCCTTGGTATTTGCCATTTCTTTTAACGCATCGGTGCGTTGTGGAAACTGTGCTGAAATTAAAGAATTATTCAAGTTGACGTTTAAATCGCCTGCGACTTGTTTTGCTACTGAAAATAATTCAGTTAAGCCACCACTATTTTCTTCTAATAAGGTTTGTAGTATCGCTAATTCATTTTCAGTGCTTTCAACTTGGGTTTTTAATTCCAGATAGACCAGTTGATGTTTTTCAAATTCCAATTGTGCGGCTTGCAGTAATTCGGTTTGTTTGAGGTTGTCTGCTAAAAATCGTGCTTCACGCTGTTGATTGATTTTACCTTCTTGTCCTTGTGTTTTTTGAGCTTTGCGCAGTAATTGCGTTAAATCCAAATGTTCAGCAAAGACAGGGTTAGTTAGCAATAGAGTAAATAAAACAAAAATTATAGATTTCATTTTCCTTCCTCCGCTGCTGGAATAGGTAAGACTAGCAAATCAGGAGCCGTTTCTTTACGTGCAATGCGTAAACCATTGCGGATTGAATTTCGATAACTGTCGGGAAGGGTTTGCCAGCGTTTTTCTGCTTTATTCCAAAAACCACTTTCGCTGCCATCAAGACGTTGATAATAGAGTGCGACTCTGCCTAAACGTAAAAAATCGACAGGACTTTTTGTACCATTCAAATCAATTTCATCCTTATAGGCTTCGATGGTATTACCGTATTCATTTTCGATTTGATAGGCTTCGATAATACGACGAAATTTTTCTGCCTTAGTAACATCCGCTCTTAACATCATTGATTTTAATTTAGTTAAACGTTGCTGACGCTCTTTAGGTAAAAATGGCAAGTCCATCTCAACGAATTCTTCCAGATTAGTTTGCATTCGTAAAATCAGCGGCATAATTTCGCTTTGAGTGACGGCAATATCTTTTAATTGCTGTTCTAAAGACGCTTTTTCGAGTTGCTGATGTTTTAAGACTTTTTGATAATGCTTGTTTTCAACTTGCAAATTCTCCGCTTGGCGCGTTGCGAAGCGATATTGCTCCAGTAACGTGCCTGTTTGTTGGTTTAGCGTATCAATTTTTTGTTGAGATTCGGCTGCTGCCTGTTGAGTGGCTTGCTCAACACTGATAGCTTCGTCTAAAGGCTCGGAAAAACAAGGTTGGGAGAGTAAGCCAATGGCAAACAAGGCTGAAACTTTTAGGGGGCGGCGCAAAAAAGGCATATAAAAAAGTCTGGTTTATGAGTAGATAAATAAATTAACATTTCAAATCTTAAGAGGGAAATTAGTCTTTAGAATTATCTGATTGTATAATTTAAGATTAATAATTACCTCAATACTCATATTCTAATACAAAATACTTTGGGGGTAGTAAGAAATTTGCGATAGATTTTATTTATAGGGGAGATTGGGTTTTATTTTGAAAATCAAGGAGCTATAAATATATTAAATAGGTTATTTAACATAGTTTAATTTATTGGCTATGGCAGATAATGCCGATGTTGAGTAAGAGGACTTTATGACAGGCAAAAAAAATGCGGCTATAAAAGCCGCATAAGAGAGAGTATTTTAGGGAGATATAAAAACGCGAGCTATCTTAGGAGGAAGAGCTTTTGTTTGAAGTTGTGCTTAGTTTAGTTACATCTTGTCCCTTTGGGAATGTGGCAAATTGTCGCGTGTGACAAACTGTCGCAGCTAATTAAGTTTTGTCAACAAGAAAATTGGCTAATTTTGCAAATTCTTCTAGGTTGATTTCTTCGGCTCTGGCTTTTGGATTTATATCTAAGGCTTCGATTTCTGTCTCTTCCAGTAGTTTTTTGAGTGAGTTTCTGATGGTTTTGCGTCGTTGTGAAAATGCGTGAGTAACCACGGTATTTAATACGGTGACATCAACGTCAACAGGTGGCTTGCTATGAGGGACGCAGCGCACGATGGCCGACATAACTTTGGGAATGGGGTCAAAACTTTCGGGTGGTACATCAAATAAGTGTTCACTGTGACAGTAATATTGCATCATTACCGTCAGTCGGCCGTATTTTTTGTTGCCTGCACTGGCGCAAATTCTATCGACGACTTCTTTTTGCAGCATAAAGTGCATGTCTGCTATCGAATCAGCATTAGCGAGTAAGTGAAATAATAACGGGGTCGAGATATTGTAGGGCAGGTTTCCAATGATGCGTAGTTTTTCATTGGTTTTGGCTAAGGCTTGAAAATCAAAGTTTAGCGCGTCGCCACTGTGTATGGTTAGGTTTTCTTGCAGGCTAAATTTTTCTTTTAGAAACACGACTAAATCGCGGTCTAATTCAACAATATCTAAAGTTGCGCCTGTCTTGAGTAGTGGCTCTGTCAATGCGCCTTGTCCTGGACCTATTTCTACCCAGTGTTGGTCTTTATTTGCGTGAATATGCGCCAGAATTTGATAAATAATATTGTGGTCTTGAAGAAAATTTTGTCCGAAACGCTTACGGGCTTTATGACTCATAGTTAAAATAATCGTGGGTTGTGGTTTGCCATATCTATTGCGGTTTTTATGGCGAGTTCTAGGCTGCCGCTGTCAGCTTGTCCTGTGCCAGCTAAATCTAATGCTGTGCCGTGATCGACTGAGGTGCGTATTAAAGGTAGACCTAAGGTGATGTTTACCGCTTTTCCGAAGCCTAAATGTTTTAATACAGGTAAGCCCTGATCATGGTACATGGCTAAC
>WTBX01000252.1 GCA_013138855.1 Methylococcaceae bacterium | reverse complement strand
CAGCGGTACAGGAAGAAGATCCGAAAATCATTACCGCTAATTATCAATTATTTTTAGCGAAAGGGATTGATGTGGCTTGCGGGGGAGATGGAAGGAATAGTGAGTAATTTAAGTATCAAAGCAAAATTTTCCGAATATTTATTCTAATCCCCACATTTTATGTGGGAATGCCTACCAAGCTAAAAGTTTAGCTTGAGTTTCAATGTCTCGCTTGGTATGAGTTGGAACCGCGACTTTAGTCGCGGAAAGCGTTAAAAACGCTCTTGAACTTAATTTAAAAATATAGTGTTATTGCTAGCTTTCCGCGACTAAAGTCGCGGCTCCTAATAATTTACTTCGCTACGAAAAAGCTAAATTTTAATCGTACAGGTCGAATTATTTTATAGATGACTTTGAAAAACAATGAATAAATATACAGGCAGTAGTTTTGATGACTTTTTAGAAGAAGAAGGCATTTTAGAAGATGTTTCCGCAAAAGCTCATAAACGCCTTTTAACGTTACAACTAGAAGGTATTATGAAAAATTCTAATATCACTAAAAGTACATTAGCAAATAAACTACAAACCAGTGATTCTCAATTAGAGAGCATTTTAGACCCTGAAAATACAACAATAACATTAGATTTATTAGAGCGTATTGCTCATGCAGTTGGAAAACAACTGTATATTGAAATTACTTGATGGTTCATTAATATAAAAATTTAATGATTCACTATACAGGAGAATAATCATGGGATTCCCCGCTGCACGAATAACTGATATGCACGTCTGCCCAATGGTGACAGGTGTTATACCGCATGTAGGAGGGCCTATACTTCCACCTGGGGCTGTAACCACATTAATCGGCTCATTACCTGCCGCTTGCATGGGCGATATGGCAACTTGCGTAGGCCCTCCTGACTCTATTGTTAAAGGTTCTGCCACTGTACTAATCGGTAACAAGCCCGCCGCAAGGATGCTTGATAGCTGCTCTCATGGGGGAACAATTGTCGGAGGATGCCCAACAGTTTTAATTGGAGGCTAAAACGGCTTATACTAGCAATTTATGATGTAACTTTTGCGTAGTATTATTATGAG
This sequence comes from Methylococcaceae bacterium, assembly GCA_013138855.1. GTDB lineage: Bacteria > Pseudomonadota > Gammaproteobacteria > Methylococcales > Methylomonadaceae > WTBX01. Next base: position 2,209 of record WTBX01000252.1, on the reverse strand, counting down.
CAACCATAATCCACTTTTAGACAACCTATCCGATGATGACGATGATGATGATGCCACTTGTCTGTTACCACAAGGTGGCTTAGCAAACCCACTAATTCCACCCACCGAACAAGAGCCAACAACGTCACCACCACCCTCCCCCGCCGCCACGGATGAAGACGATGATTCGACGTGTTTATTGCCACCTAGCGCGGCAGTAAATCCAGCGATTCACCCTACAGAAAAAAACACTCAATCTCAAAAATCACCTGCCCAAGAAATTCCCATTGAAGATGATGATGCCACTTGCTTATTGCCGCAAGCAGGTGTTGTTACCCCCCCTACTTCGCCTAGAAAAGCAAAGTCGCAGCCGCAAAATACTTCTGCTAATACTAATGATACCGCTAACATTTCAGACTTAGAGAAAATAAATCTCGCCAACCAAAATAATAGCGAGAACTTTGAAAATGATTTCACCATTCAAGGCATTATTGGTGAAGGTGGCGTGGGTCGGGTTTATCTTGCCGAAGACGAATCTATAGGCCGTAGGGTTGCCGTCAAAGAATTGCTCGACACCAACCTTTCAGAAAAAGACCAAAAGGCATTAGAAAACTCTTTTATTCACGAAGCTAAAATCACCGCTAAATTAGAACACCCTGGTATTATCCCCATTTACAAATTGGGGCAACGCGATGGTAAAAAACCTTATTATGTAATGCGTCATGTTAAAGGTGAAACCTTAGAAGAATTATTAAAAAAATGTCATCACAGCATCCCTGAAATAGCGACTAAAGAACGCTTGAAGCTACTGGATAATCTAATTGCGGCCTGTGATGCGATTGCTTATGCGCATTCTAAAAGCGTGATACACAGAGACTTAAAACCCAGCAATATCATCAATGGAAAATTTGGTGAAACCATTATCTTGGATTGGGGCTTAGCGCAAGCGATGGATGATGGCGATAACACCTATTTTTTTCAAAATATACAAAGTCATCAAACCGATACCTACAGCGATGTGACTTCGCATAGCGGGATGGGAACACCACGCTACATGGCACCTGAACAACTTAAAGGACATGCAACCAAAGCCAGTGATGTTTATAGTTTAGGGGTCGTTTTATTTAGAATTATCACTGGTGATATGCCTTATAAAGGCTCTTTACAGCAAATTCAAGAGCAATTATTGAGTGAAACCCCCTCGCCTTCCCCTAATCAGTATATAGGAACGATTTCGCCAGAACTCGGAGCAATTTGTGAAAAAGCGATGGCAAAAAATACCGCTGATCGTTTTGTCGATGCAGGACAGCTCGCCCAACAGCTAAAAGATTATCGCGATGGGCGGATGGTGGATATTTATAGTTACTCTAAACAGGAGTTATTAAGGCGTTTTCTGGCGAAAAATAAACTTATGGTCTTTATGATAGCCGCCTTATTTATTGCCATTGCCGCAGGAGGAGCATTCTCGGTACATTATGCGATGAAGATGGATGAAGCTCGCGCTAAAGCGGAAGAGGCTCTTATTTCGGTGACGGCTTTAGGTGAAAAAGCACAGGAGCAAGCCACTGAGATTGCGGGTGTTTTTTCAGACAGCATTGATGAGTTATTTGTTGATATGAAAAAAACAACGAGTCAACTTGATGCCTTTACCCGCGAAAACCTTGAAGCAGAAAACAAATTACTCGCGACTTTGCAGCGACAATATCCCAAATTTAGCTCTTTTACCTTAGAAAATAGTGAGGCTATTCCCGCGACCTTAGGCTGGAAAGCAGGCACACATAAATTTGACGCACCGATTGCTTATATCGAAAATAAACGCTTAATTCTAACCTTTTTAGTGCCGTTAAAAAAACAGGGGAAAAAAGAGCGTTATTTAACGGCTAAAGTTTTTCCTGAAAAAGTTTTCCCTAGTTTTTTTCCGATAGAAGTGGATACCAAACACCCTAAAGATATTTGGTTAATGCAGGATGATGGTTTGATTGTTTATGATGCAGAAACAAAGTATCAGGCGACGAATGTTTTTATTGATACGATTAATACCCAATCAGCGTCTTTGGTTGCCTTTGGTAAGCAAACCTTAGAAAACCCTTATGGCATTAGTTATTATTCTTTTATGAATGAGGGTAAGAAAATATTTAAAATCGCAGCGTGGCATACGGTAGATTTTCCGCAAGCTAAAAGTTGGAAGGTGATTGTGAATTATACTTATATGCGTACTGAGGCTGATTAA
>WTBX01000011.1 GCA_013138855.1 Methylococcaceae bacterium | reverse complement strand
GATGTTGGTTCTTTGGTTAGTCGCAAAAATATTACATAAAGCAGGGATTGAAGAAAAATGGGCATTTTGCTTATTAATTCCCTTCGTTAATATTTTGATGGTTTGGATATTTGCTTTTACAACATGGGCGAATGTTAAAAAAGTAAATGATGAAGAATAAAAAGATTGATCTGGCTACAAACTTTAGGGTGGAACAAAAAATAGGAGCTAGATCTTCGAGGTTTTGAAAACCTCGTAGGTCTGAGTAAGTAATCGACCATAAGTTCTTAACATTTTGAAATTTAAGGTTAAGCCGTTCGTGGTGAGCTTGTCGAACCATGAACGGCTTAACCGCTCACCCTTTGACAGGTTCAGGGCGAACGGTTAAGACTTCGCTCTCAGTGTTTTTATTTTGTTAGAATACTTTTGGATACTTACTTAACACTCAGAGAAATATCCTATGCGCGCATTACTGATTTACCCCATTTTACCTACCCATATTTTATATTTTAAAAATACCATGGCGCGTTTAGGTAAAAAATCCTCTTATCCGCCTGTAGGTTTAATGACGGTTGCAGCAATGTTGCCAAAAAGTTGGGAATTAAAACTGGTCGATCGCAATGTTCACGATATTACCGAGGATGAATGGAGTTGGGCTGAATTGGTAATGATTTCCGCGATGATTCCACAGAAAGAAGATTTACATGCCCAAGTAAGAGAAGCTAAAAATCGTGGAAAACCTGTGGTTATTGGAGGGGCTTATTCCAGTTCTTTACCTGAGGAATCTGGAAGTAGTGGCGCAGATTATTTGGTTTTAAACGAAGGTGAAATCACCATTCCGATGTTTTTAAAAGCTTTAGAAGCAGGCGAAACTAAAGGCATTTATCGCACGGGTGAAAAACCTGATGTGAGCCAAAGCCCAATCCCACGGTTTGATTTAATTGATTTTAATCAGTATGCCAGTTTATCCATTCAGTATTCCAGAGGCTGTCCTTTTTTGTGCGAATTTTGCGATATTATCACGCTATACGGACGCAAACCACGCGTTAAAACGCCTGAGCAAATGCTAAAGGAATTTGATTATATTTATAATTTAGGCTGGCGTGGCGTTGTTGGGATTATTGATGATAATTTTATTGGTAATAAACGCCATGTAAAAAGTTTTCTTATTGCCTTAAAAGCATGGATGATAGAAAAAAATTATCCCTTTGTGTTTATCACCGAAGCGTCTTTGGATCTAGCTGCCGAAAAAGAATTAATGGCATTAATGGTTGAGTGTAATTTCAAAGGGGTCTTTTTAGGCATAGAAACACCCGATGAAGATAGTTTGGTAGTCGCTAAAAAAAGTCAAAATATGCGTTCGCCGCTGATAGAAGCCATAGAATTAATTTATCAAGCAGGTCTGACAATAACTGCTGGCATGGTGATTGGTTTTGATGGTGAGAGAAACGGCGCGGGTGAACGCATTGTTGAATTTCTTGAGGCAACCGCTATTCCATCGGCTAATTTTGGTATTTTACAAGCTTTACCTACTACCGCACTTTGGACTCGACTAGAAAAAGAACAGCGTTTGTTAAGTGAAACAGGCGATGGCGTTTCAACTAAGCCGATGAATTTTATCCCCTCTCGCCCTGCCGAAGACATCATAGAAGAATATATTGATGCTAATTGGCAACTCTATGAGCCTAAAAAATATATAGAGCGCATTTTTCGCCATTGCATGAGAGTCAACATTATTAATCAGGGTTCGATTAAAAACTTAAGCTGGCAGGAGTTTATATTTCGAGTTAACAAACTTGATCGACGTATTTTCAGTTTTATTTTTCATGTTTTTTGGGAACATGGTTTTGTTTTAGAAACACGCGCAGATTTTTGGAAATATTTATTTAAATTAGCGATTAAAAAGCCTAAAGCGATGATGCCGTTTTTATTTAATTGCGCTATTTTTGAAGATTTAGATGAACACCGTCGAATTATTCGAGAGAAAATGAGTGTAGATAATACGGATTTACATTGATAATTTGAATTGGTATATCTAAAAAAATAGTTGGCAATTTAACATGGGACGAGAGCTTGTTTTTTTAATATCACCATGAAGCGCATGAAGGTTTCAATCTCTTATTCTTCATCTGCTTCATGGTCAAAATATAAACCTTTAAAATGCGCAGCTTTAAGTGAGTAGCTATTTTTTATCACTTACAGAATTTCTTTTATGACTTTTTCGTCTAGTATTTGAGGCGTATCTTTTTTTGCAATTAGGAAGTAAGTTGACATATTGCCTTTGCCTTTTATATCAATAATCCCTCTTTGCTCAAAAATATATTTAGATTTAAGAAGATTATAACTACTTTCAGAAACATGAATTTTACCGATTATGCCGTGAGATTCCATTCGACTAGCGACATTTACAGCATCGCCCCATAAGTCATAGATAAACTTGCTTTGGTTTGGAGTAATAACAGCTTGTATGTTAGTCATTTTTATTGCACCAAGTGAAATGGAGTCCATTTCAGTCGCATAAACACTAGTAATACCGTTGGCTGTACTTGCTTTTAAAGATTTACCTTTTTTAAGCTTTAAACATTTTGCAACCCTAGAAGGAATAGCAATAGAAAATGCACCTGTATCGACTACAAATGTTACCTTTTGGTCGTTGATTTGTCCTGCTGCAATATAACTTCCTTGCCTGTTCTGCAATAGTTTGACTATGGCATTGTTATTGGAAGATTCTATGGCGACTTTTTCATTAGGACTGTTTTTTAACAGCGCTAAACTTTCACCAACACAGCCATCTTTCGAACGTATACTTTTTTCTGTGGTTTTGATGATTTGTATTTTTTTTGCACACATTTTTTCTAATTTTATAGGGTTATCATGGTAAAATACTTTCCCATTATCATCGATACATTTATAAACTTTTGCAAAAACTGAAGTTGAAAAACAAGTGATTAAAAAAAATATTAAAATATTCTTCATTGGAAAATTCTCCTTAAAGATAGATGGTTTTTTTGTTGATTATTTTTATCATAACCATAAATGATTTTAATGTTAGGGTAAAATATCAGAGAACTAACGTAAATCATAATTTTATTTTTATATTTATTGAAAAATATTTAATAGGAACGAGAGGAGAATTGAAAATCCATTGATAAGCAAAATTACTCAAAATTAAAAAGATAAATAAGTTTTATGCCACCAACATTAAAATATTTAGCAGGTTACTCAGTCACTGTTACCGAGCAAGTTCAACAGCTTGTTGATGATGGGAAGTTGAGAGAGCATCTATTAAAAAAATACCCAATTAGCCATCAAATTCGCACCGATAAAGCTCTTTATGCTTATGTTATTGAACTTAAAAATCAATCTTTACGCAAATCCAATCCATTAAGCAAAGTGGTTTATGATGACAAAATAGATATACTGCATCAGGCTTTAGGTTTGCATACGTTTGTATCGCGGGTTCAAGGTGGGAAGTTAAAGTCAAAAAATGAAATTCGTATTGGTACGGTGTTTAAAACTGCGCCGTTGGGATTTTTGAAGATGATTGTCGCGCATGAGTTAGCGCATTTACGCGAGAAAGAACACAACAAGGCTTTTTATAAGTTATGCGAATATATTGAGGCTGATTATCACCAGTTAGAATTTGATGTGCGGCTTTATCTAACCTGTCTTGATTTAGGTGGGAAGCTTTATTAGCGGTGCATGAGTCTCGTTCCCAAGCTGGAACTTGGGAGTTTCCACGTTTAAAATCAAGCATTATTTTCAATATATTTCATATTTTTCCTTAAATAAAAAATATTTTAAAAACTACCATTAAGTGGCTTTATTATCGACATTAATATAATCAAGATACTTGGTTTCATCGTATTTTTGATCGTTTTTATAAAGAGAATGAGCCAATAAAACAACCTTTTTCATTACTGCCAATTGTGCTATCATTTTCAATTTTCCTGCTTCAAGCAAGCGGTCATAGAAAAACTTCATTTCTTGTAACTACTCACGCGGAGTCGTGACTTTTAGTCGCGCACGAAGTTTTATCTATGTATTTTAAAGCGAGCTTATTTGAATTTGTTTAATTTATAGATTTTGACGATGTTTTTAGGTCTCGTGTGCGACTAAAAGTCGCGTCTCCATGTACGCTGAGTAGTTACCATTTCTTTTGCTTGATTCAAAGTAACATCACCACCGACACCAGAGATATTTATATTATTGTTTTTATTGCTCATGATTATTTCCTGTTAGTTATTAGGTTCAGGTGAATTTAACACCAAGCCCGCCTAAACCACAATAACCAGAGGGATTTTTGGCTAAATATTGTTGATGCTCGTCTTCTGCGTAATAAAAAGTGGGGGCGGGTTGGATTTCGGTCGTGATGTTGTCAAAACCTTTGGCGGTGAGTTGTTGTTGATAGTGTTGTCTGGATTGTTCGGCTAGTGCTTGTTGTTGTTCTGAAAAAGTGTAAATTGCCGAGCGGTATTGTGTGCCAGCATCATTGCCTTGTCTCATGCCTTGGGTTGGGTTG
>WTBX01000064.1 GCA_013138855.1 Methylococcaceae bacterium | reverse complement strand
TATGAAAGATGAATTATATGACCCAAATTATAGGGAACGAGAAACAAGTAAAGCTAGAGTCCATAGGCTTTTAATGGGTATGGAAAAAGAATTGCCAGTATAGCTAAAATTCCCGAACACCTATGAGTCCAAAACATGTTTTGGACTCCAGTTTATAAAGCAATATTTTTTATTTTGAACGTTAGTGAAAAAACTTGCTTTTTCACTCCGAAACCTAAGGCCAATTTGAGATAGGTTTGTTAAAAACACTTTACTTCTGAATGAGAATTGTTATCATTAGCAAAAACATTATCTTTAAGAGGTTCTTTATGTACGTTTGTGTTTGTAAGGCAGTTACCGATAAACAAATTCACCAAGCCATTAATGAGGGCGCGTGTTCTCGCCGACAACTTCATCAATGCACGGGGGCTGGCAGTGTTTGTGGAAAATGTCGTAACTATGTCACCCAGATACTTGACGAAACCCTGCAAATTCAACCTATAATGCAAGCGGCTTAAACTTTAAATTAAAGGCGACTATTATGAAAGGTGATGCTAAAGTTATTGAATACTTGAATAAAGCATTAGAAAATGAGTTGACTGCAATCAACCAGTATTTTTTACATGCGCGTATGTATAAAAACTGGGGCTTTAATAAACTCAATGAAAAGGAGTATCACGAGTCTATCGACGAAATGAAACACGCGGATTGGTTAATTGAGCGGATTTTGTTTTTAGAAGGACTCCCTAATTTACAAAATATAGGTAAAATTCTGATTGGGGAAAACCCAGAAGAGATGTTGGAGTGCGATTTAAAATTAGAAAAAATCGCGGTTCCTTTGTTAAGAGAAGCCATTCAATATTGCGAAACGGTTCAAGATTATGTTTCCAGAGAACTCTTCGAGAAAATTTTGGAAAGTGAAGAAGAACATATAGATTGGTTAGAAACGCAATTAGAACTTGTTGCTAAAATTGGCTTGCAAAATTATTTACAATCACAAATGTAACGCTTGAATCATACAAAAGCTAAAAATAATTAAATTATTGCCGTTTAATTAACACAAAACCTGACAGTGATTAAAACTGTCAGGTTTTTACGACACCTTTCAGATGTTATTAAATGCTAGTTCCTAAGTCTATTTAGGCGATTCTCCATAATTATTAGCTCCAGCATCACTATCTGAACACATGACCACTAAAAACCAAATTGCACCGATTAAGGGGATTAAAACAATAAAAATAAACCAGCCACTTTTAGAACGGTCATGTAATCGTCTAAACGTTACAGCAAGCCCTGGAATAAGAATGGCTAAGGTATAAAGTAAATAAATCCAGCCGTAGCCCATATCTATCGACATCCCTTCCATTTCCATCGTAAACGTAATCCCTAATACGTTATCAATACCCATCGCAACAACGGTAAAAATAAGATTAAATAGCACAAACATCCAATATTCTTTACGTCTTGCTCTACCGCTAAAGTTTGCATAATCTTGTGTAACAACTTTTAAATACCAGTTCATAACAGCTTCCACGTTTATCCCTTGATGAATGGTTAAACGATTAAGGGATATGTAATCGTTTAATAATTAAGAATGTATCAATTTATTGATAAATCAGAGTTAATACGAAGACCATAGTATGCTGATGGTTATTATTTTTCAAATAAATAATGAGTTTCAAGCGTTAGATAGTTATGAGTAATAAACAATAAAAATGTGGAGCCTTCTTAATATTTTAAGCGGATGAAGTCATCAGTGCGTCAACGTGTGTAGCTACGCTACTTCCTAAAGCATCAAGATTATAACCCCCTTCTAACGCTGAAATAACTCGCCCTTCACAAAACTCACCTGCAATTTTCATGAGTTGTTGCGTTAACCAGCGATAATCATCTTCAATCAACATAATCGACGCTAAAGGATCATCTTTATGCGCGTCAAACCCTGCTGAAATTAATAATAACTCAGGTTTAAACGCTCTTAAGACAGGAAAAATAATGTCACTGTATTTTTTTCTAACACTTTCTCCCTTTTCCCCAGAATGTAACGGCACATTAACAATATTACCGACCCCTGTTTCTTGAGGATAGCCCGTATGAGGGAAATTAGGCATTTCATGACTAGAGGCATAAAAGACAAGTGGATTGTTATAAAAAGCCGCTTGTGTGCCATTACCGTGATGCACATCAAAATCAACAATCGCCACTTTTTGAATGGAATAATGTTTCCGCGCATATTCTGCTGCAATCGCAATATTATTAAATAAACAAAACCCCATTGCTTGCTCAGGTGTTGCATGATGACCGGGTGGACGAATTGCACAAAAAGCATTATTCGCCTTTTTATTTAAAACTTTATCGACCGCATCACACACCGTATTCACCGCTTTAAACGCTGCTTCAACAGAATGAGGGGACAAAATAGTATCGCCACCGTCTAACACGGCATAATCATTTTTAGGAACGGTGCTTAAAATATTGTCTAATAATTCTTGATGATGAATTAAGCGGATATTTTTCTCAGTATCCTCTCTTTCAGGCGCATTTAAACGCTGTAATTTTTTAAATTTATCTCCAGCTAAAGCTTTATCTATCGCAGTTAAACGTGCGGCAGTTTCTGGATGTCCTAAACCTGTATCATGCTGTAAAAAAACAGCGTCACTATAATAAAGTGTTGTCATAATTCTTACCCTAAGAAAGTTATTTCATTGCATAAGCTTTATATTCAGTCATCCCCAAACCTCACTATCAGAAAAAAATTGCAATTTATTTTCTTTTTTTCGTTGCAAAATATCTTCCATATCTTGATAAAGCGATGAATTAGCATTCAGTGAAAAAACAAGTGGATTGTTTTGTATAAGCCGAGTTAATTCTTCACGAATAATTCGCCTAATCAAGGGTTCAAGCGTTTCATTTAAGTTTTCTAACAAGAGCGAATGCTCCAAAGTTGATTCTGTCATCTCTTTAACCTACTAAGAAAATTTTTAATTTATGGGGGTGATTAGTAATTTTAGTAAACATTACATGATAAAATTGTCAAATCATATATTTTTTCATTTTAGCTACTTTACAAGAGAACATCATGCTAGAGCAATATCGTAAACACGTTGCTGAACGTGCCGCCGAAGGAATCGTTCCTTTACCCCTTAACACTGAACAAGTTGCAGAACTCGTTGAGCTGATAAAGCAACCGCCAGCAGGTGAAAACGATTTTATTTTAGATTTACTTATCAACCGTATTCCTGCGGGGGTTGATGAAGCCGCTTATGTTAAGGCGGGATTTTTAGCGGCTGTTGCGAAAGGTGAGGTATCGTCACCTATCTTAAATGCTGAAAAAGCAACCGAATTATTAGGCACAATGTTAGGCGGTTATAATATCGCACCCTTAATTGAGTTATTAGATAATGATGCCCTCGCACCGATTGCCGCGACAGCCTTATCACATAGCTTATTAGTGTTTGATGCGTTTTATGATGTCGAACAGAAAGCTAAAGCGGGTAATCAATATGCCCAACAAATTTTAAAATCATGGTCGGATGCGGAATGGTTTACCTCTAAAGCTGCTGTTCCTGAAAAAATGACCGTGACGGTCTTTAAAGTGACTGGCGAAACAAATACCGATGATTTATCGCCAGCACCTGATGCGTGGTCACGTCCTGATATTCCCTTACATGCTCAAGCCATGTTAAAAATTCCTAGAGAAGGAATTACCGATGCGGAAGCACAAATCACTGAATTAAAAGCAAAAGGCTTCCCAGTCGCTTATGTCGGTGATGTGGTCGGTACAGGCTCTTCACGAAAATCTGCGACTAATTCCGTCTTATGGTTTACAGGCGATGATATTCCTAATGTCCCTAATAAACGTGCGGGCGGGGTTTGCATCGGTGGCAAAATTGCGCCGATTTTCTTTAATACCATGGAAGATTCAGGCGCGTTACCGTTTGAATGTGATGTTAATAATATCGCTATGGGCGATGTGATTGACATTTATCCTTATCAAGGCATGGTTAAAAAACATGATAGTGATGAAGTTATTAGTGAATTTAGTCTAAAGACGGAAGTCATTTTAGATGAAGTTCGCGCAGGTGGACGTATTCCTCTTATTATCGGACGTGGTTTAACTGAGAGAGCAAGACAATCTTTAGGATTAGATACCTCAGAAGTATTCTGTTTACCTACAGATGATGACGACAGTTGCAAAGGTTTTACACTCGCGCAAAAAATCGTCGGTAAAGCTTGTGGTGTAGATGGTGTTTATCCAAATACTTATTGCGAGCCTAAAATGACGACTGTAGGCTCTCAAGATACCACCGGCCCTATGACCCGCGATGAATTAAAAGATTTAGCGTGTTTAGGTTTCTCGGCTGATTTAGTGATGCAATCGTTTTGTCATACTGCGGCTTATCCAAAACCTGTGGATGTTGCCATGCAGCACACTTTGCCAGATTTCATCATGAATCGAGGTGGTGTAGCACTACGTCCTGCTGATGGCATTATTCATTCATGGTTAAACCGTATGTTATTGCCTGATACCGTTGGAACAGGGGGTGACTCACATACTCGTTTCCCTTTAGGTATTTCGTTTCCAGCAGGTTCTGGTTTAGTCGCCTTTGCAGCGGCGACAGGGGTAATGCCGTTAGACATGCCTGAATCAGTCGTGGTGCGTTTTAAAGGTGAAATGCAAGCAGGTATCACTCTGCGTGATTTAGTTAATGCGATTCCTTATGCAGCCATTCAAAAAGGCTTATTAACAGTTGAAAAGAAAGGTAAGAAAAACGTTTTCTCAGGACGTATTTTAGAAATTGAAGGGCTACCTGATTTAAAAGTTGAACAGGCCTTTGAATTATCGGATGCCTCAGCCGAGCGTTCTGCGGGGGGGTGTTCTATTCGCTTAAATAAAGAGCCGATTGTTGAATACATGACCTCGAACATCACTTTATTAAAATGGATGTTATCAGAAGGCTATGGTGATGCGCGTACTATTGAACGTCGTATTAAAGCGATGGAAGAATGGTTAGCAAATCCAGAATTATTAGAGCCAGATGCCGATGCTGAATATTTTGAAATCATCGAAATTGATTTAAACGAAATCAAAGAGCCAATCTTAGCCTGTCCAAATGACCCTGATGATGTTAAACCTTTATCAGAATTAGCGGGTACAAAGATAGATGAAGTCTTTTTAGGCTCATGTATGACGAATATTGGACATTTCCGTGCTGCGGGTAAATTATTAGATAAACACGCAGGGCGTTTACCAACACAACTATGGGTAGCCATTGTAATTAATGTAAGTGCCCAGTTTTTCCAGCTGGCTCAGTGTTTTTGCATTGATATTCAGTGAGCTTGCAAGCTGTGTTGCACTCTTGTGTAAATTATCACCGAAAGCAGCGGTAAT
>WTBX01000230.1 GCA_013138855.1 Methylococcaceae bacterium | reverse complement strand
GGAAGGGTTAATAGTTTTTTCCATTGCATACCTGGTTGGGTAAATAAAAAGTATAAGGCGAGAGCTCCTTGAGTTGGAGGATCTATCGTATAGACTTGTTTTACACCGGGAACTACCGAAAAAACTCCCAACATTGCGGGGTCTGGTTCTTTAGAAAATGCTTTATTGGCAATCTCTTGGTAGCTTTCTAACATAAATTGTTTTTCGTTGGTATTGCGTACCACAAAATAAAACAAACGGTTGTCGTTAGCTTTATGTTCTGCTGTAATGTTAAATTCCAACGGTGGTGGAGCTACTGGATCACTTGAGCAAGCAACTAATAAAATCGCTGCTAAAAATGTTGGAAAAATTTTCCAAAATGAGATTTGAACCATAACTTAACTTCCTGCAAGATTAGTAAACACCGCCCATGGGACAGATTTAAAAGTAAATTCAAGATTTAAAGGTTGTTTTGGAAATTCTGGGTGGGCAAGTGACCATTGATAGTTATTATTACCCGCAGATTGACCGCGTTGTAATAACCTAAAGAAGTTCCATTGAGAATTAGAAACGCTAATATTACTGTAAACTCTGGTTGGACTTTCATCTTTTCGAAATTCCATACCGACCTCGGCAAGCTGTGGTGTCCACCATTCAAGGGCTAATTTTTGCCAAACGACTTGTTGATTAAATCCTAAAACAGAAATTGCACCTTCGCGTAAATAGTTCAAAGAAACCAAGGGTGCGTTGGGTATTTGTTCGGTATCAAAGGTTGGGAGTAAGCCAGCTTTAACAGATACTTCTAAAGGTTTGGGAGTGCCTTTGTCGTCCCATAAATGATTAGTGAGCTGCTGTGCTGCATTAACTCGTTTTAGAGTATCTGTCGGTAATTTTAGCCTACCAACCAATTCCTGACGTTCCATCCATATTCCATTGTTAAATTTGTATAGCGGGGCTAGATATTGTTGAAAAGTTCCCCAGAAAACGCCTTGGGTTGGATGGAATGTTTTATTTAACTCATCTAATGATAGCTCTTTATCGTCCCCAGCATTAGGTGCGAAAGGAAATTTAACTAATAACGGGGTAATGCTAGAGTCCCAAATATCAAGCCAAATGCCATCAATAGTTGTTTTTATTTCTGCGGTTCCTAATGCCGCTACTTTTTGAACAGGGGCTAAGAAAGGTTGTTGCCAGTTTTTGGGAATACCTGCGTTTAGCAACCAGTTTTTGACTAGCTTTGAGTATGAGCCATCTTCATTAAGTAGCATTCCCCAAGCTACACGTCCCATAGGCGTTATCGCACCCTTTAGTGATGCGGCCTTCTCATTAGGATCTTTTGCTAGATAAGGTTCTGTTGAGCTTAATTCCATGTGCATTTGCGAAATGATAAACTGATATTTTTGAAACTCAGGGTAAATCCCTTCTTTTTCTTGCATTAGTCTTTGAACAAAACTAAACAACCTAAGCTTATTGGTAAATGATCCAAAATGAGGCGACTCTGATAATTTCAGCGCAGTATTCTCTTTTATTACGATGAGAGCTTGCAATAAAGGTGAATTAGGTTGTTGTAATTGCTCAAGTACATAATTTAATTCCCAAGCAGACTTTATACTTACCTTAAGATGCTGGAAGTAATTGTAATGGGCATTAATATAGCGGTCAGAATAAATACGCAGATTATTTAAGATATATTTTGTAAAACGACTTTTGTCATTCTTATCAACGGGAAGTTTGGCAATAACCTCCGATAGTGCCATGATTGCGGGCTTTACATCTTTCTCAAAAGCATCTGCACTTAATCGGCCATCAATACGAGCCTTTCCTGAAAAGAGTATATCGCCATTATTGGTGGCATTCATCTCTCTATTAGGATAAAAAGAGGGAGTATTGAAGAAAATCCAGCCATTATTATTTTTATGGCTGCGCATGGTGTTACGCATTAGCATTGTGAGACGTTGACGCTGTATTAAATCGCTCCATTGTTTAGAATGATATGAAAAATAGTCGCCCGAAAGCGTAAATTTCATGGAGACATCGTCAATATTTGTTTTAGCTTCAGCGATTCCTTGTATTTTTTTAATACATTGATTTATTGAGAGAGCTGTCGCACAATCATTTTCATCGCTAATATTGATGCTACCCACTAATCTCAGTAAATCTTGCATGGGTTTTTGACGCAACTCAGTTTGTTGTCTGGAATAAGTGCGTAAGTTTATTTCTAAACCTGTATTTTCTACTAGCCAGTTCATCATCATGCGTTCATGAGTATGGCTATTGAGTTCATCCATAAATTTAAGCAGTTCGCTGGTGTTCTGAGAAATGATGCTTAACTCAGATTCATCCATAGACTGTTTTTCTAAAATCAACTCAAAGGTATGAAGTGTCGATATTAATAACTCATAGATGTCATTATATGATTTAGATAAGGTGTAATTAAGCCCATTGAGAGGTCTGTTCAACTCTTGTAGATGAGTATTGTTATTAATATATTCATCAATTAATAACCTATGCTTAATCATGTAATCAGTCGGTTTACTCTGTAATTGTTCCAGTACCAACTTTCCCATATCGTTGTCTGGTGTTCCATAGAATATAGCGAGTAACTTAATGCTTTTATAGATAGAGTCTGACTCAAATTGAGCTTTTTCCAACATAGGAATTAAATAATAGCTGCGTATTTCGCGAATCAACAGGAGATTGCTATAACCCACCATATTAGGAAAAAAATTGGGTTGAAAACTCAATAGCGGGTTTTTATTTAAATCTGCACTAAAATCGAGAAATAATGGACTAATTTTTTCTGGGTAGAGATTAATGGGTGTTCTACGAACAGTTTTTATATTTTCCATTACTCCTCTAATTAACGATTTTTGAAAGTAATAGCTGCCACCAAAATAACCAAAACCTAACAATAATAGAATAAGTGCCGCTTTAGCATGATAGTCCAGTTTAAAGGGAGATTGCGCTATATAATTAGGTTGTAACGCGAAAGGCTGAGTCTTAAAACTATGAATTTCTTTTGAGAGTAAGCATAATCGAATGATGGGATTAGAGCTTGGACTTTGGCCTAAATCAGCTAAATGTAAAAATTCAGATAAAACACCGAGTAAACGCGGGGCTTCATTTAAAAAATTAACTATTTTGAGATAGTCCTGAGCAGAACAGCTTAGTAGTGCGCGACTTAAATGGGGTTCAAAATCTTCTAGGCAGGATGACAGGCGATTGATCCCATCTTTTTTTGGAAATTCTATCTGTAAGGGAATATTGGTAGTTTCTAAAAAAGTACAAAACTCTACAAAGCCTTGCACTTTTTCCATATGACTTAAGGTGATAGTAAGAGGTAAGGGGCTACCGTCTAATTCATTAAATACCTTTAGCTTACCCGATAATGCTTGACCTGAAAGCCGTAGGCGTTCGGGGTCAGGCTCTAATAAAGTGGTCGCATCAATGACGACGACGGCTTGAAGGTTGGTGGGTAAACGTCGCCATAACTTTTTCATTGCACGATAAGTGGCGGGGTGGGTATCGTAAAGCAATGAGGATGAAAATTCTAAGACTAAGGCTTTCGCGCCTTGATAAATTTGGAGTAAGGAATCATTAATCGCACTAGGATGAAAACGAAAATCTTGTCCCTGCCAAGCAGTATAGCGGTTGATGATTTCAGTTTTACCGCTCCCCGCTTCACCAATGACTAAAGAAACAGGAACGGCTAACGCACCAGAGCGCAATCGCCAAGGAATATTGCTGACAAAACTACGCCATACCTTTGATAAGCTATTTGAGGCTAACAAAACCTTTTCAGGAACATCCATAGCCGAAGAGCTGGCTTTATCATTATTTTTAGGATGTTTGCGTCGCCAAATTACATATATCAGCAGGCATATTAAGGCAAAAACAAGTCCTAAAGCTATCCAGTCAATGAGTGTAAATGCATCGGTAAAGTCGAACCAAGAAGCTTTAGGTTTAGGTTTAGCTGGCTTAGGCACTTTAGGGATAAGGTTCATTTAAGCCCCCTCATTAAGTTGAGTATCCTCGTCATCTTTTGGATTGTTATCGTCATGATCTGATCCCGAAAACATTAATTCGCCCTCAACAACCGTGATTGCTAATTGTTGATTGTCATCAAGCTCGCCTCTTAGCAATAACTCGGCAAGCGGGTCTTGAATCCATGTTTGAATGACTCGTTTTAGTGGACGCGCCCCATATAAAGGATTAAAACCGCGTTCCGCTAGAATATTAACCACCTCATCACTAATCTTAACTTCTATATTACGTTCCCCTAAACGTTTAATTAAACTAGCGAGTTGAATATCTGCGATAGGTCGCATGGTTTCTAAGGTAAGTTGGCGGAAAATTAAAATATCATCGAGACGATTAAGGAATTCAGGACGAAAATGAGCGCGTACCTTTTCCATAATTTGCGTCTGCATTTGTTGTTGCTCTTCTTCCGTTTCTATGGGTTCTATGTATTCAGAGCCTAAATTAGAGGTCATTAATATTAAGGTGTTGGTAAAACTCACCATCCGACCTTGGCTATCGGTTAAACGACCTTCGTCCAAAACTTGCAAGAATAAATTGAACACGTCTGGATGAGCTTTTTCCACCTCATCAAAGAGAATGACACTATAAGGTTTACTGCGGACTTGATTGGTTAAAACACCACCTTCCTCATAACCCACATAGCCTGGAGGTGCGCCTGTTAGACGAGAGACAGAATGTTTTTCCATAAACTCGCTCATATCAATGCGTACCATTGCGGTATCATCGTTAAACAAAAAGTGTGCTAAAGTTTTCGCTAACTCTGTTTTACCAACCCCTGTAGGCCCTAGCATTAGAAATGAACCCAGTGGACGGTTAGCATCTTGAATATTAGTATGCGCTCGACGAATGGCTTTAGAGACTGAGGCAATCGCTTCTTCTTGTCCTACGACACGTTCTCGTAAATGGCTTTCTAATTGCAAGAGTCGTTGTTGTTCAGAATCTAGCATTTTTGAGACGGGAATGCCTGTTAATCTTGCAACGGTAATTGCAATATCTTCTTCATTAATGGCATTTTTTTGGGGTTGAATCTCACTGGTATCAATATCAGCGTATTCAGCAAGGGTTTTTTCGGCCTGAGGAATAATTTTGTATTGTAACTCTGCTACCCGTACAAAATCTTCTTCCGCTATTTTTTGTTCTATTTCACGGCGTGATTCTTCTAAGAGTTTAGTTGCCGTTTGTACTTCCGTCATTGCCCGTTTTTCACGTTCCCAGCGTTCGCTCATTTCCAAGCTTTTTTCACGCAGCTCGGTAATTTCAGCTTGTAATTCTTGTTTGCGTTCCTGAGCCGATTCGTGAATGAGTGATGAATGCTCAATTTCTAAAGCGACAAGACGACGATCTATCGTTTCGAGTTCTTCAGGTTTAGCCGAGAGTCCTATCCGTACTGTTGCAGCAGTTTGGTCGATTAAATCAATGGCTTTATCAGGTAAAAAACGATCAGCAATATAGCGTCTGGAGAGACGAACGGCAGCAACTAACGCGGCTTCGGTAATATGGATGCCGTGATGCATTTCGTATTTTTCTTTGATACCGCGAAGAATCATTAAACTAGATTCATCATTAGGTTCTTCAATACGAACGGTTTGAAAACGGCGCGTTAAAGCCATGTCTTTTTCAAAATATTTGCGGTATTCGCCATTAGTCGTCGCACCAATGCAACGAATTTCACCCCGTGCTAAGGCGGGTTTTAGTAAGCTTGCGGCATCAATCGAACCTTCGGTTTTTCCTGCACCGACTAGGCTATGAATTTCGTCGATAAAAATAACGACATTACCCGCATCGGTAATTTCTTGTAATACGCGTTTGAAGCGTTCTTCAAATTCGCCGCGATATTTTGCACCTGCAATTAATAAACCCATATCAAGAGCTAATACCGAGCAGCCAATTAAATCTTCTGGCACATCGCCTTCGACGATACGTTGTGCGAGTCCTTCAACGATAGCCGTTTTACCTACGCCTGTTTCACCAATAATAATAGGATTGTTTTTGATGCGTCTACAAAGCACTTGGATGGCTAGATTAATGTCATCTATGCGGTCAATAATGGGGTCTAATTCGCCTTGTCGGGCTAATTCGGTTAAGTCGCGGGCATATTTATTAAGGTATTCAAATTCATCCATGTTTTCGCCGTTTTTATAACCACCTTTGGGAATCTCTTCTAACAGTTTGCTAAAGGCTTCTTTGTTTCCACCTGCTTCTGTGAGTGCTGTGACCCATTCATCTAATTCCCAGAGAGCCATTAATAGATAATGAATCCCAATATATTTATCTTCCATGCGGATGGATATTTGTTCTGCATGAATAAATAGCCGTTCGAGTTCGCGATTAATGGGGGTATGTTGGGTATTTTTTAATGCTTTAGGTTGGGCGATTAATTGACTGCCAACGATGGTCTCTAAGATGACTAAATCAATATTTGCCTGTTTTAGGTATTCGCGGCCTATATTGTCTTTTTTTTCTAATAAAGCATAAAGAAAGTGCCAAGGAGTCACGACACCGTGATCTTTTTCAACGGCAAGACGACAAGCACGTTCAATAGAGGCTTGAGCTTTTAAATTAAATTTTTCAATAATCATAATTCACGTTATTATTTTGTCGTATTGTTGAAAGAAAAAACTTTTTATCGTTTAAGTCACATTACTTTGCTTTTAAATATAGGTTAAATTAATACATTATAAATTTGACTACCAACTTAAGATGGGACAATCAGACTTTTTTTTACCACGAAAAATACAGAGAACACGAAGTTTTAAATTTTTATACTTCGTGACCTTCGTGGTAAAAAATTACTTTTAACCCCTCTACAGAAGTTAATTTTACTGATGTCTCGTCTTAAGTTGGTAGCCATAGAGTCACTGCCATTAAGTTAAGAGAAAAATAATTATAAATCAAAAGGTTATTTGTAGGGTGGGCTAGCTTATCGAGCGAAGCGAGATAACGTAGCCCACCATTCACGCATTATTGGTGGGCTACGTTTTTTCGCTATGCGAAAAAAGCTAACCCACCCTACAATCTATCTTATTGAAAATAAACAAATAATCTCTTAACTTAATGGCAGTGAGCCATAGAGTGAAAAGGAGTTAGTAAAATAGATTTTTTGTATAGCGAAAAATATAAGCTCACTAGAGTTAATTAATTTTTTAGATTGAAAAATAACCTTCTCGCGGAGTTCATTATGTAAAGATATTTGGGTATGCTTTGGTTCGGTTTGAACTTATTTTATTGAGTCCTACTATCAGGGTACTGCTGGTCTCGTTTACAAAATCCATTGAGACTACCTGTGGCCAGTAATTGGTTCCACACTCTTTTTTTAACATTTTAAGCAGGTCAATTATTTTTGCATGTGTTCCTGATTTCCCCATGGTGTTGGATCTAATATCACCACCTGTTTGTGTCCAAGATATAACAAAAAGATGAGGTTTATATACGTTATAGTGTTTTTTATGCGCTTGTACTTTTTTTATCTGACCTGCCAGAACTTTTTTAATATCCTTTGAGTTAGAATAACCACCACAGGTCATAATGCCGCAAACATTTTGTTTGTATGACGCTATTTTTTTTTGATCTGGTTGTACCAGCTTTCCCCAACGATTTTTTTTTGCTTCATCTTTTTTAATTTGTCTAAAAGCATGAAACCCTCTATATATTTGATCAGATTCCCACATTAAAGGAAAAGTTTTCCCTTTCCTACCGAAAAAAAGCTTTTCCTCGAAGATAATAATAGCCTTTCCTCGTAGCTCTTTAATCGTCCTATTTACTAAATTTGAATTACTTGTACATAGCATATTGTCTGTCTTTAATTTATGCCCATTAATTTCTTTTATAAAAATCTCCGCTGTCTTTTTATCGTAAGTATGTGAAATCCTTAGAATAACAAGTTCACTATCATTGTCACTGAGAAATGAATGAACATCATCTAAGATAGATAATCCTGTCTGTCCAGTTGTTCCGCCAACGGTATAGCTGTCACCCGCTGTGTGATGAGTTATTGTTTTGCTCTTTGTATAGGTTAATCGGATATCGAAAAACCGCGATCCAGCTTCACATTGACCTAAGATATCAAAATCGTGAGTGCATCCCAATGCTTTAAAACCCTTATTGGCTCCATAGCCTCCAATCCCAAGTCCGCCTATACCTGCCAGACCTATTGCTGCTCCAACAAGAACTCCTGTACTTGCCACATTTTTTTTAGACATTCCTGCATCGTGACTGCCAGGCATAATAATTTCTTTTAAAAGTAAATCATCAGAGATGCCATCCATCCAGTTTTTCATAGCCATTTTTTAATCTCTCTTTTTAAAGGTATCTAGTACTCAGTCACCTTTATTTTGATGGGTTAAATATTTAATCTAAAGTCTATTTTTAAATAGAAAATATTTTATTTTACTCGACATATAAATAATGACTGAGTACTAGGAGCTTGTCGGTCTTATAAGTAATTGAATTATAATATAATTTAATTTTTAAAAATTTCAATTTATTACTAAAATAAGCAATAAATACTAATCCTAACGGAAAAGGTAAAATGATTTGTTTGTAAGTCATTGTTTCTATATAAACCTAAGACCGACAAACTCCTAGGACTTACGCAGTTACGCACTATAGGTAACTTGTTGTTTTACAAGTAATTAAAAATTGTGAAATTACAAAGCTAAATTTTAGTGAAAAATATGATATTCAAAATATTCTTGTAAAACCAACACTTATAAATTATCAAGTTTATATTTTGACAAAATATACCTTGTTTTCGTTTGTCAATGCGTAAGTCCTAATTACTTAAATAATCGTGAATTCAGGGATTATAAAAGCTTCAATAAACCGCTAAAACGGTTATCCGCCTATAATTCACTACTAATCTTCCCAGTTTTGACGTTGAGCGTTTAGGTTAACGATTTTTTCACTCACTGTTACGTTAATGAAATCGTACATAATGACGTTTGGAAGAGATTTTCTACGTCTAGATAGTTTCTGAATCAAATCGTCTATTTTGACATGAGACCCTGTTCGTGGATGTTTAGTTATCCCCTCAATACTTCCTGCATTAAACATTGCCGTTGCTTTTTTCAGGGTTTGTGTCCAATAAATAACAAAAATATGGTCACCTTTTCTATGTTTTTTATGTTCGGAGATCTTTTTCCATTGTCCTTGTTTGACCTTTTCAATAGATGGGTTTTGACTAAACCCTCCACACGTAACTATGCCTGCTGTGTTTAAGGGAACGGGGATTTTACTTTTACTATTGTATTTTTTGAAAGGATGAGAACCATCCTTTGATGAAGTAATTTTTAATGCTCCCTTATCATAAATACAAATCAGTTTGCTTCTAAGATCGCTGACTTCAACCTTTGAAAGATTTTGTGCGGGATTATGCTTATAAAGCCTTTCCTCAACATCATGCTTTGCAATTATCTTTGGAATCTTCGTGTTAGAGTTAGTATGTGATATTCTCAAAATTACGAATTCACTCGAATTCTCCTCAAGGAAAGTATCAACATCATCCAAAACTTTTTCGATAGTTGCACCCTTTGCCCCCTGCCCAACAGCCATGTGATACCCTACTACTTTATTTCCACTTTTTTTCATACGAATATCAAAGAACCTAGAGCCTTTGATACATTGTCCATAAATATTATCATCGTGACACACTGTTGTTTTTTGAGAAGATAATAGCGTGATTTTTAAGTCGGTATCAGACTTATAAACTGTTGCATCGTGACTGCCTGGCATAACAATTTCAGATAATTTTAACTCATCTTTCAATTCACTCATCCAATTATTCATGTCCATAATATTGCACCTTATTAAGTTGTGACTTTTTGAAATTTTCCATGAAAATAGTAAATTTATATGTTTTACGATAAAGCACTATC
>WTBX01000220.1 GCA_013138855.1 Methylococcaceae bacterium | reverse complement strand
GCTTGTTTGCAATGGCGTTTTTCAATGCGCCTGAAATGGAATTGCGCTACCAACCTTCTTTGGTGATTGCCTCCATACTCTTTCCCATTATTCGACTACGCGCCTTTCGCGACTTTTTCGAGTTATCGGAACGAAAACTATTTCTTATTATCTTGCCATTGTGTTTCGGTTTAAGCCTACAACTACTGCCGCTACTACTTCCTATTCGAGCAGTTTACTATTGTGCCTTAGTCCTTCCAGACATATTGCTTAACATCTATTTGTGTCAGTTGATTATGCGCAAAGGCAAGGAAACGGCTTTATTCGGTCATTCGTTCGCAGCCTTTGCCCTTAGCTTGATTCTCTTAAATGAAATAACCCTTCTCGTATTAATCGCCCTTGAAAAGGAAATGGATGTTTTTCCTAATTTCATGATTATCATTCTTGGGGTGTTAGAAGCAACATCCATGCTTATCATGGCATTTGGACGCTTAATTGGGCAACTTATCAGCACTAATGAACAATTACACGAATTAGCTATTAAAGACTCCCTGACAGGGCTATTAAATCGTCGCGCTTTCACTGAACAAGGAAATGTTATCCTTGCTGCCAGACAGCGAAACAATACCCCTGTAGCAGTCATGATGATGGATATAGACTGGTTTAAGAAGGTTAACGACAACTATGGACATGCGGGTGGTGATGAGGCTTTGCGCTGTTTATCTCATTTACTCAAAACACAGGCTCGAACGCCTGATGTGATTGGGCGACTTGGCGGTGAGGAGTTTGGAATTGTAATGCCAGATACTGACATGACAGGCGCAATGAATTCTGCTGAACGTCTACGCAATCAAATAGAAAAACTAGAAGTCGTTACTGATAACGCAACTTTTAAGATGAGTGCGAGTATCGGTGTTGATATTTTGCGCCCTGATGATACCGATTTATTTTCGCTACTTGCTCGTGCTGATGAGGCTCTGTACGCTGCCAAAACAGCAGGGCGTAATCGCGTGGTAAATTTCGATCATATTCAATAAAATTATTTTGTAGTGATATTGCTATTCGTAAGATAACCCAAATGTTTTATTTGGTTTCTAGTCACTTGCGTGTAACTCAAGTAGGGATACCACACCTAGGAATTAGTTGAAAATCACTTTTTCAGCGTAAAATACCCACCTTATTGTTCAAAAATTAAACTCTCATGCAGTCCCAATTCATACATCTACGCTTACATACTGAATTTTCCTTAGTCGATGGTATCGTCCGCATTAAACCCTTAGCTAAACGCTTGGCAGAACTTAATATGCCTGCCGTTGCCGTTACCGAGCAAGGTAATATGTTTTCGCTGGTTAAGTTTTATCGGGCAGCTATGGGCGCGGGTATTAAACCCATTGCTGGCGGGGATGTTTATGTTTATAACCCTGATGAGCCGACTAAGCCGTTTCATTTAACTTTATTGGTTAATAATAAACAAGGCTATATCACCCTTACCGAATTAATTTCTAAAGCTTATCAGGAAGGACAGCATCAAGATGTGCCGATGTTGCGAGAATCGTGGTTAGAGGAAAATCATGCGGGGCTGATTGCTTTATCAGGTGCGATGGATGGCGATATTGGACAAGCTTTATTAGCCAATAATATTCCTTTAGCCCAGCAACATGCTCAAAAATGGGCTGCGGTATTTGAGAATAGTTTTTATCTGGAATTGCAGCGTATTGGTAAGTTTGATGAAGAACGCTATATTCATGCGGCGGTAGATTTAGCAATTGCCTTAGATTTACCCGTGGTAGCGACCAATAATGTGCGTTTTATTCATAAAGAGGATTTTGCTTCCCACGAAGTGCGGACTTGTATTAATCAGGGGCGGGTGATTGATGATAGTCGTCGCCCTAAAAATTATACCGAGCAACAATATTTACGCAGTACCGAGGAAATGTTGGAATTATTTTCCGATATTCCCGAAGCTTTAGAAAATACCGTTGAAATTGCTAAACGCTGTAATCTGGAATTAACCCTAGGCAAAAACTATTTACCCGATTTCCCTGTGCCAGAAGGGATGACGCTGGATGAAGTTTTTCGTCAGGCTTCAAAAGACGGCTTAGAAGAACGTCTACTAGAATATGCTCCCATCGGTTCGGGGACGTTTGAAGAAAATCGTCAAGCGTATGATGCACGTTTACAACTTGAATTAGATGTAATTTGCCAGATGGGTTTTCCAGGTTATTTCATGATTGTTGCCGACTTTATCATGTGGGCGAAAAAAGAGTTAATTCCTGTCGGACCAGGGCGGGGCTCTGGTGCGGGTTCATTAGTCGCCTATGTTTTAAAAATCACTGATTTAGACCCGATTGAATTTGATTTACTGTTTGAGCGGTTCTTAAATCCAGAGCGGGTATCCATGCCCGATTTTGATATTGATTTCTGCATGGAACGCCGTGACGAAGTGATTGCTTATGTGGCACGTCATTATGGACGCGACAAAGTTTCGCAGATTATCACTTACGGTTCGATGGCGGCGAAAGCGGTGATTCGTGATGTCGGCAGGGTGTCGGGGCATGGTTATGGTTTTGTCGATAGATTAGCCAAACTGATTCCGTTTGAAATCGGCATGACTTTGACCAAAGCCTTATTAGCCGCGCCTGAATTAAAAGATTTATACGATACTGACGAAGATGTTAGAGCCTTAATGGATATGGCGTTATCTTTGGAAGGTATTTCTCGAAATGCAGGAAAACACGCGGGTGGCGTGGTCATTTCACCGACAAAATTAACCGACTTTACACCTTTATATTGTGAACAAGGCGGCGGCAATCTCGTTACTCAATTCGACAAAGATGATGTTGAAGCCGTTGGTTTAGTGAAATTCGACTTTTTAGGTTTGCGGACTTTAACGATTATTGATTGGGCGTTACAAACCATTAATGCCGTTAAGAAGGAACAAGGCGAGCCTTTAGTCGATATATCGAAAATTCCGCGTGATGATCCACTTTCGTATGAAATTTTTAAAAAGTGTCAAACCACAGCGGTTTTCCAGCTTGAATCTCGTGGTATGAAAGAGTTAATCGGCAAGTTAAAACCCGATTGTTTCAATGACATTATTGCGCTGGTAGCATTGTATAGACCTGGCCCTTTGGAATCGGGCATGGTGGATGACTATATTAATGTTAAACATGGTGCGAAAGCCGAATATGCGCATCCTGTATTAGAGCCGATTTTAGAACCGACTAATGGGGTTATTTTGTATCAGGAACAGGTGATGCAAATTGCGCGGGAAATGGCGGGTTATACGCTAGGTGGTGCGGATATGTTGCGCCGTTGTTTAAGTGGTTCGACAGAAATTGTTGATGTTGCAACGGGGCAAAAAGTCACCTTAAAAGAAATCGCAGCTAATACTAATTATTGGCGTGGTCGTGAAGTTTTTTCGCTTAACTTAACAACCCAGAAAATAGTTAAACAACCGATTAGTGAAATTTTTCCTAATGGTGTGCGTAAAGTTTGGGAAATAACCACAAAAACTAAGCGTAAGGTTCGTGCAACCGCCAATCATTTATTCTATACGGTGCAAGGCTGGCAAGCCTTAGAATTATTTAACACTGGTGATACTATTGCGTTAGTAAAAAAACTACCTTTTACTTGTTCCCACGCTCTGCGTGGGAACACATCAGGAGACGCTCCGCGTCTCGCGCCGCTGGAGCGGCGCAAACTGCATTCCCACGCAGAGCGTGGGAACGAGGCTGTGGTTGTTAATGATGAAAACTTAATAAATATTGCCGATTCCGAAGTTTTTTGGGATGAAATTGTTAGTATTGAATATATAGGCGAAGAAGAGGTTTTTGATTTAAGTATTCCTGAAACCCATAATTTTATCGCCAATGATTTTATTGCTCACAATTGCATGGGGAAAAAGAAACCTGAAGAGATGGCGCAGCAACGTGAAATCTTCACCACAGGTGCAATTAAAAATAATATAGAGGAATCAATTGCTACCTATGTCTTTGATTTGATGGAGAAATTTGCCGGGTATGGTTTTAATAAAACAGTTAGCGAAAATACAGAAATATATACCTCAAATGGCGTTAAATTAATAAAAAACTGTAAAGCAGGCGACAAGGTACTGACTCGTTCACCTTCTGGAGAAAGCGTTTATAGTAAAGTTGTCGCTTTACACGATCATGGCAAAGTACCTCTTTGGGAGATTGAATTTGATGACGG
>WTBX01000289.1 GCA_013138855.1 Methylococcaceae bacterium | reverse complement strand
TAAATATTGAAGGGGTGCAATTTCATCCTGAGTCCATCTTAACCGAGCATGGGCATGATATGTTGCGGAATTTTTTAGAGCATTAAAAGAAAGCTTGAATTCAAAAATAAAGAGCTACTACTCAGGCGGAGCCGCGACTTTTAGTCGCGCACGAAGTTTCAGGCATGAATTTTAAAACGAGCTTATTTTAAGCTGCTTAATTTGTAGATTTTAAAGATGTTTTTAGGTCTCGCACGCGACTAAAAGTCGCGTTTCCGTATACGTTATAATAAAGATATAAAAACAATACGTGACAATCAAAATTAATTACCCAAAAGGAGAGAAATGATGCAACGCTGTGAATGGGCGATGGGAACAGAATTAGAACGCGAATATCACGACACTATCTGGGGGGTGCCAGTACATGATGATAACGTGCTGTTTGAGTTTTTAATTTTAGAAGGCGCACAAGCAGGCTTAAGTTGGCTGACCATTCTTAAGCGGCGTGAAGGCTATAAACAAGCCTTTGATAATTTTAATATAGAAAAAATCGCTGCCTATAACGATGAAAAAATCGCAGAGTTATTATTAAACCCACAAATTATCCGTAATCGCCTTAAAGTAAATGCGACGATTGTTAATGCTCAAGCGTTTTTAAAAATTCAACAACAATATGGTAGCTTTGATGCTTATATTTGGTCATTTGTTGACGGTAAAACCATTCATAATCACTATCAATCTTTAGCAGAAGTTCCCGCAAGTACTGATATTTCAAAAGCCATGAGTAAGGATTTAAAGAAAAAAGGATTTAAATTTGTGGGTGAAACTATTTGCTATGCCTATATGCAGGCGATGGGAATGGTGAACGATCATACCGTGGGTTGTTTTCGTTATCAGCCATTAAAAGATGCTCACGTTTAAAAAAACTTCGTGCTTTTTTGTTGTTTTGTTAGTGTTGGTCATCGGATTGGATATTCTTTTTGGCATTAGCGCGTGGGCATCCTTCATAGAACCGCAAAAGTAGTTTACACATTCCAATGTCAAAAAAATCGACTATAGACTCCTGTCGCCATTAAAAACGGCTAAATTCGGTTTATAGGCCATTCTTTCAAAAAAGGTCTACTCAGTTGCCAACTATTCTGACACATGTGGCTATTCTTGCGAGCGTAATTGGAACATGCCGAATACGTGAACGTATATTTTTCATCTGCGACCAAATACTCAGGTAAGTCATCAGAGTTACGAATTGTTGTACCAACAATTGAAATGTAAGCGATATGCTGTTCAATACATGTCTGAATGACCGAAAACATAGGTCAATGCTCAAAAAGGAACGCCAAACTTGCGCAAAAATAAGGTTTTTCGACATCACCAATAAAGCCTGTTAAATAGACAGCGATATAAGCTAAGTTATTCTTCCTAATAATAAATTTGTATATTTCATACTCGCTAAAATATTTGACGATTTCTTCCTTATGCGTTTACTATGCCATTTTCAATGATAAAAAAAATAAATTTTTTACAGCATTTTGGTGATTCATTTAAGAAGGCATAAAACTCAAAATAACGCCTACGACTCTTTAAAAAGAAAAATAGTAATAACATTGAAAGTCACCTTTTTAATGCAATGACATCCAGAGAGGCAAGAAAATGAATATAAAAACCCTAACCATTTTAGCCGACACAACTGAAAACAATAAAAAACCTATTCATCCAAGCCATTGGTTTTGGCGAATCTTATCTAGCTTAATTTTAATAGCCACCTTTTCTACAACAAGCTATGCACATAGAGGCGCACCCGACCAAATAGATGCTTGTCGTATTAAAGTCGGTTATGAAAAAATTCATTTTACCGCCTATACTCCAAAATTTAGCAAAAATCAGGGCTATTGTCAGTTTATCCCTAATGTTGGCGTAACCAGTCTCGTTTTTGATTATGAAGGCAAAAAACTTAGAGATGTCAGCATAGAATTTGAAGTAACTAAAGAACCAGAAGGGACGCGCGTTTTTTATCAAGCACCTAAAAAAATTAAAACAGGCACAGTTAACGGAACGGTTGATTTTGCTAAATTTGGCGAAGGTGATTATCTAGCTCATGTGACGATTGTGCATAATGGCGAAAAGCTAGACTCGCATCTGCCATTTGCTGTCGGGGTTTCTGAGCCTCAATCTCATTGGGCTTTATATTTATTTGCAGGACTTGTGCTTGCCTTGGTTGTATTTTTTACCAAATTAACTCGCGCTAATAAAAAAGAAGTTGAAAATAACGATAACGAACCCGTCGAATAAAATAAAAATATAGGTAGCTAAGTTAAAGTTTTCGTATCAGGAACCGCGCCTAAAGAGGCGGTGAAAGTATTCCAAAATTAGGCGAAAACCGTATTTAGATAGAGTATAATCAATAGCTTACAGTATATTTTTGGAATATAGGGAGTCCAAAACATGTTTTGGATTCCGTTTTAGCAATACTTTCACCGCCTCTAAAGTCGCGGTTCCAAAATATTTTAAAATGTACGAAAACTTACCTTTAGGTACTTAAGAAATTTTTGAATATCTTTACTTTAACCATAAGGAAAAGAATGATGTCGTTAAATTCTAACTCTTATTTTAATTTGGGTACTCTTGGATATACATTGCTAATAGCACCTATATTTGCGGCATTCACTTTGTTATTTATGGATGATGGCAATGAATTTTCTAAGATGGGAACAGCGGCTTATTTTAAAACGGGTCAGCAGCAAAGCTGTCCATCAGGAAGTCGAGAAGGAAAAAAAGGCGCGACTTATGGTGAAAAAACACAAGAAGGGGTTAAATATAATGTCCGCACTCCACTTAATTATGATTCCACTGTCGCTCATCCTTTGTTAGTTGTTTACGCGCCTGCTAAAGCAAACCGCGCCAAAAGTGAAAGAATCACTGGCTTAACTTATGAAGCAACCACCGCAGGATTTATAATCGCTTATGCAGACCATCCTGACTTATCAACCTCATCATCGGTTGAATTGGGGACTATAGCTAAACTGATGGCAAAAAAGTGGTGTATAGATGAAAAACGTACTTATTTAACAGGCCATTCTGATGGCGGTACGGTCTCTATGGCGTTGGCGTTTATGAATGGCACTAAACATATTCCAACTGCGATTGCGCCTAGTGCGGCAGGCATTAGTTATCGTGATTTAAGTGAACATAACTGCCCCGCGCCTATTTCGGTGATGGTGATGCACAGTAAAATAGACCGTTTGTTTCCTGATTTTGGTTCAGAATCATCAGGCTGGTGGGCAGCGTGTAATGATTGTTCTCCCATTCCTAAAAAACTGAGTAACGGCTGTATTGCCTATAGTGGTTGTAAGAATGGCGTAAAAACGTGGTATTGCGAAGGCGATCAGCCCCATTCTAAATGGCCGCATCAAAATACTGTTTTATTAGAGTTTTTGGCTTCTTCTACGCGCATTAAAAAATAAATAGCCCATAAAGGTTTTTTATTCGGAGCCGCGACTTTTAGTCGCGCACGAAGTTTTAACGAGCTTATTTTAATCGTTCTAGCTTCTGATGTTTTTAGGTCTCGTGCGCGACTGGAAGTCGCGTCTCCGTATTTTCTAAGCGCGTTTAGCTGCCGCTTTCGCTTTCATCATCGCCATTAGTTTTTCTTTTTGTTTTTTAGATTTTTCAACTTTTTCTGCCTGCAAGCGTATCAAGCGTTGCTGTTTTGCTTCATAACGTTGTTTTGCTAAAACAGGGCTATATTCCAGCTCGGTTTTTTCCATCACAATACAATCAACAGGGCAGGGTGGAATACACAATTCACAGCCTGTACATTCCGATGCAATCACGGTGTGCATAACTTTTGAAGCCCCTAAAATAGCATCAACAGGACAGGCATCTAAGCATTTTGCACAGCCAATACAATCCTCTTCAATAACAATAGCCACGCTAGGAGTTTGATATTCACCAAATTCTGGGTTTAACGGTTTAAAGGGTTTATCTAATAAATCCGCTAAAGCCTGAATACCTTTATCCCCCGCTGGTGGACATTGATTTATATCGGCTTCATTATTTGCAATCGCTTCGGCATAAGGTTTGCAGCCTTGATAACTACAGCGAGTGCATTGAGTTTGGGGTAATAGGCTGTTGATTTGTTCAATCAGTGTCATTGTTTTTCGTTCTATAAGTAATCGACCATAAGTATCTTAACATTTTAAAGTTCAAGATTAAGTCGTTCATGGTGAGCTTATCGAATCCTGTCATGAGTTTATCTAATGCATGAAAGGCTTAACCTTCCTCCTTCGACAGCCTTTCAGGACGAATGGAAAAGTTTAATCGTTCCTTCACTTCCCGCATGGGAATGTAGTCTAACGCTCTAAAGTTGCGTGACAAATGGTGGAATCATAAGTCGATGCTATCAAATAGAAAAGGTTTTAGTCTATCGGATAGCATCGTGATTAACATGATTCTAAAATAACTTATTTTTTATTAGCACCACATTTAGCTTCACCTCATTTCCCTACTTCGGTTTTAGTGCCTGCTTTTTTATCTGCTCCACATTTTGCTTCGCCACATTTTCCTTCTTCAGATTTAGGCGTTTCTTTTTTTCCTTCACCGCATTTCCCTTCACCGCATTTTCCTTCTGCTTTTTTAGACGTACCTGTATCAGTATCTGCTTCTGCTAATTGCATATAACCACTGTTTAATTCAGTCATTGCAAAAGGGCTAGTTTCAACTTGAATCGTTGTTTCTGCTTGAACGCCTGTCGCCGCTAAACCTGTTAATAAAGTTGTACCTAATGCAATGCTTAAAGGGGTTTTATTATTTTTCATGGTTATATCCTCGTAATTAAAAAAACGTCCATCAACTCAAATGATGATGAATCTACAAATAAGTCGTTTAGATAAACCATTCCTTACAAAAAAATTAATTTTTATTTTTAAGTAAGCTTTTATTCGCTTATACGACTTATTGTTATAAACCTATAAATAACTATCGAATAATTTTGGAGAACCACCATGCTAGATGTTTTAAAAAATGCTAATAAGACCCTTAACGTAAGTTCCCACGCTGACTTTTTAGCCCCGCTAGCGTTAAGGCTTTATTTAGTGCCGATTATGTGGATGGCTGGGACGAAAAAGTTTAATAATTTTGACAGCACTGTGGAGTGGTTTGGAAATAGTGACTGGGGATTGGGCTTACCTTTTCCTGCGATAACAACGGCTTTAGTAACAACAACTGAAATGGTGGGAGCGATTTTTTTATTGCTGGGTTTTGCAGTACGTTGGGTTTCCATACCCTTATTAATGACCATGATTGGCGCAGCGTTAAGCGTTCACTGGAAAAACGGCTGGTTAGCGATTGCAGAACCGAGTGGTTTTTTTGCCAATGAGCGCACCGCCAATGCAGCCAATCAATTAGCCAAAGCTAAAGAAATATTACAGACACATGGTAATTATGAGTGGTTGACTGAAAACGGGAGTTTTGTGGTTCTTAATAACGGTATTGAGTTTGCGGCAACCTATGGAATTATGTTGATGGTGCTGTTTTTTATTGGGGCGGGGCGTTATTTAAGTGTGGATTATTGGTTAGCCCTAAAATTTTTAAATTCAAAAAAGAGCTTCTAATGATGAGTCAAAAAGAAAAATTAAAAATATCGTTATTTTTATTAAGGTTCAGTGTGTTTGTAGTGATGCTGATGTGGACGCTGGATAAATTTATAAATCCTGCTCATGCTACAAAGGTTTATGAAAAATTTTATTTTATCGGCGGCTTAGGTGACGTGCTTATGTACACGCTTGCCGTATTTGAACTCATCATTCTGGTTTTATTTTTAGGGGGTTTATATAAAAAATACATTTATGGAATAGTTCTATTTTTTCATGCGGTTTCAACCTTATCGTCCTTCAAACAATACCTGTCACCGTATGAAGGCGCAAACCTATTATTTTTTACCGCATGGCCTATGTTGGCGGCTTGCATCGTTTTATTTTTATTAAAAGAGCAAGATGAATTATTAACTATAAGGCGACCCGTCAATGAAACTTAAGCAAGGCGATACTGCCCCCGTTTTTCAATTACCTGCGATTGAAGGTGATCCTTTTAACTTGGAAACCTTAAAAGGCAAACGCTATTTATTATCGTTTTTTCGCTTTGCCTCCTGCCCTTTTTGTAATTTACGACTTCATCAATTGATAACGAGGCTTAATGAATTCGATGAAAAATTCACCCTTATTGCGGTATTTAATTCGCCACTCGAAAATTTAACTGAGCATGTTGATAAACATCAATCGCCTTTCCCTATTTTAGCGGATGAAAAAGGCATTATTTATCAGCACTATGGTGTTGAAAAGTCTTTCATTGGGGTTTTAAAAGGCATGATTTTTAGGATGCCGACCTTGTTAAAAGCGATGTTTATTAAAGGTTATTTCCCCTCAAAAAGACAGGGCAGCATGACGACCATGCCTGTTGATTTTCTGATTGATGAACAAGGCATTATCCAGACAGCCTATTATGGAAAAGATGAGGGCGATCACTTG
>WTBX01000047.1 GCA_013138855.1 Methylococcaceae bacterium | reverse complement strand
CCTGAATTCAACCTCCAAGTGCAATTTGATAACAGCTTGTTTATTATGAATAAAAATAATCCGCTAAATAACTTAGCTCTCTTAATCCTGCATCATACATAGCCTTCATAAATATAGACGACTATTTTTTTAAATAAACCCTTATAAAAAAAGGGCTAAATAAATTGCACTTGGAGGTTGAATTTACGCTATGAAAATCAAGAGAGGACTGCCAGTCCTGAAACTAAAATATCTCGTTTCTATGGAAAATACTCAAGGGCTATTTGTATCACTTACAGAATTTCTGATATGACTTTTTCTTCTAGTATTTCAGGAATATCTTTTTTGGAAATTAGGAAGTAAGTTGTCATATTGCCTTTGCCTTTTATATCAATAATGCCTCTTTGCTCAAAAATATATTTAGATTTAAGAAGATTATAACTACTTTCGGAAACATGAATTTTACCGATTATGCCATGAGATTCCATTCGACTGGCGACATTTACCGCATCCCCCCATAAATCATAGATAAACTTACTTTTACCAATGACACCTGCAACAACAGGGCCGCTATTAATACCAATACGGATTTGTAACTGTCGGTCAAATTCTAAGTTTAAACTTTCAAGTTTTTCTAACATTCCCAAAGCCATGTCGGCAACAATTTCAGCATGTTCTTCACAGGCTACAGGAAGGCCGCCAACCGCCATATAACAATCACCTATTGTTTTTATTTTTTCGAGTCCATAGAGAGTGGACATTTCGTCAAAAGCAGAGAAAACTTTATTCAAACGTGAAACAAGATCGGTCGCTGATAAAATGGAGCTTAATTCGGTAAAGCCTACAATGTCACAAAAAATGATGGTAACTTGCCCGAACCACTCTGCAATTGTTTCCTCTTCTTTGAGACGACTGGCAATTGGTTTAGGCAGAATGTTACATAACAGTTCTTCTGAAATTTCACGTTCCTTACGTATATCTTCTACTTGTTGTTTGATCTTAGCCAATGCTTGGGTCAGATCAAGATTCATTTCATTAAAGGTTTCAGCTAATCGACCCACCTCATCACTTGTAATCACAGGGGCTATTGCGGAATAATTTCCTTTTCTAATACTCATAACCGTTTCATCTAGCAAGGAAATTGGCATTTTAATATGACTGGCAAGAAGATAAGACAGCAGTAAACCAATCACGAGTATTACAGAAAATGAAGTCATCGCCAGCATAATAGTTTTAGAGCTGCCTTCTTTCGCTTCTTGTATATATTTTTGGGATTCCTTATAACCAATCTCTTTAAATCGGATTGCAGCATCTTCAATTCGATGAGCTGCACGACGAAACCTATTCGTTGTTATGTTAATCTCATCTTTAATATTGGTTAGTTTTTCAAAAGAATTCCAATAATCATCCAGAGCTAAATTCAAGTTAGAAAGAACTTCTGGTGACAGTTTTTTTTGTTTTAATTCAATTTTTAATTCAACCAGCGTATCAGAAACTTTTTTAATATACTTACCGTCGCCTCTTAATAGATAATCTTTCTCATGTCGTCGCAGCATAAGTAGCGTCGTCTTAACCGCTAATATATTAGCTTTGTTTATTGCCTCTTCTACCTTATGAGCTTCTTTCCGAAACGCTCCTTCAAATCCTGAATGATTAAAGCCATGTTTTTCTATTAATTCCGTTAATTGTGCAAACTCTGTTGTGTAAATATCAATTTCTTGATTTAAGCTTTTCACCCCATTAAAAAGTGAGCGCGTACCAGCCTTATGGTCATCAGGGAGAATGGCCAGCATTTGAGCGGTGCTTTTGCGTACATTGTCTATCGCGACTTTATTCTTAGTAATATATTTTTCTTTAGCGGCTTCAAATCCCAATGTTTTCCAACGAAGAAGAAAATCTTTTTCTCTACGCCGTGCTTGTAATAATTGATTTTCAGCTTCTGACGAGAGTCTTTCTAGCTTTACGCCAAAGTCGATCGCGTATCTAAAGTTATTATTTACCGATTGAAGCCCATAAAGACTTAGCCCTGAAACAATCGCCATCATGATAAATAAAAAAGCAAAACCAAAATTGAGCTTATTAGCTAACTTGACATTACGAAGAAAAGATAGCTTTAGTTTAATCTTACTGTCAGGCTCAGTTTTGGAATGGGATGTTTCTCTTGCATTTGAGTTGTTGTTATTTTTCATAATGAAGAACGTCCTTTATATTAGCAGCATAATGTAACCTGACAGGTATTTTAATGGAAATGTTTTTAATTTTGGTTCTACAGTATCTCCCGTGTAACAACGATTTTTTAGCAATAGGACTGGCATTTCATAGTTTATGGGAGGACTGCCAGTCCTTACTTTTGTTTTTTATGAGATATTTTGAAGAATCATAATTTTATAAATAGTTAAATTGTTTGATTCTTTTAAATTTTTATGTATACTGATTTCCCATCTATTAACAGGAGACACCATGTTTTTAATTAACCCCAGACAAATAAAACTTAATACGCTGCCGCATTGCGTCTGCGCGATAAGTTTTGTGGAGCGTTATTTAATGAGCTAGGTCTTCTGATGAAGAAGGCGGTGGTGTTTGCCTTCTGAGAGAAAGATTTAAAAACCTCGGTTGGCATAAGTCAATCGAGGTTTTTTTTTGCCGCTGTATTGCCAGACCTCCGAGGTTTTCAAAACCTCGGAGGTCTTCTAAGCAAAATACGAGCGGTGTAACGAGTTGGAAACAACGTCATTCTGTCTAGCGGTTCAGGCTCTTGAGTTCCTGACTGGCACACAATGCTGAAATTGCAGCGTGTGTACCTGATGTTTAACGTTTTTTCAACGCTAGGAGATAGCTCATCTGGTAGAGCAACTGATTCAAACTCAGTCGGTAGGGGGTTCAATTCCCTCTCTCTTAACCTTTGAAAAAGGTTTGCTTATTGGTTAAGCAATGGACTCTTAATCCATCCTATCAGGTTCAATTCCTGAACTTTAGGCCATAAAGGCTAACAATGGGCGCAAGCCCTGCGGGGATGCTCCAGCCGTTTAACAAGGAGCTTGTTATCTATTGAAGGATAACGGCAACGGTATAGCCGCCTTGCATAGTAGAACCGCATATGAAAAACGCATTTTACAAGGGTTAACTAAAAGGACTGATTTGTTTACAGGGAGTTTGTTAATCTGCGTTAACTGACGATTCACACGCGCTTTTACTATCCGCAGTTATACCGTGGAGCAGAACTGTTTTTACTGGAGTCGCGACTTTAGTCGCGCACGAAATTTAAAAACTTAGATAGATTTGTAGCTTTTAATCATTTTGATTTATTGCTTTCAAAGTGTTTTTATATATTCATGCACGACTAAAGTCGCGGTTTCAAAATATTTTGATAACACACTAAACCGCATAAGGAGGAAACTATGTTTTTCAAACGTATTGTTATCGCTCAACATGAACGCGGCTTGTATCTTGAGAACCGCGATATTAAGCGCATTTTAAACTCAGGTGTTCATTATGTTTTTGATATGCTGAATCGAGTTAATGTCGTGGTTTATGATTTAACGCAAGTTGAATTCAGCCATCCCACCGAAGACGTGCTATTAAAGCAAAAAGCGGATTTATGCGAGCTGTATTTTCAGGTCGTTGAGTTAAAGGAATTTGAAGTCGGTTTGGTGTATAAAAATGGCGTATTAAGTGATTTATTGCCCCCTGCAACCCGCAAATTTTATTGGCGTGGTTTAATTGATATTAAAATCGAAGTGATTAATATCAAAGAGCAGTATCAATTGCCAGAAGACAAAGCTAAATTGTTGATGACGGTGAATCAAGCTCCTTTGCGCAACAAGCTAGCACAATTTGTTCATATCGCTGAAATCAAGGATGAAATGCTAGGACTGTTAATTGTTGATGGTCAATTGGTTGAGACTTTGAAAGCGGGCGTTTATGTTTACTGGCGTTTTAATCGCTCCATTCGTGTGGAAATGATTGATATTCGCGTACAAGTGATGGATGTTTCTGGACAGGAAATTTTAAGCCGCGATAAAGTTTCCTTGCGAGTCAATTTATCTGCCGCTTATCAATTGACTGACCCTGTCAAAGCGCGAGCAACCTTTAAAGATATGTATGATTATTTATACCGTGAATTACAGTTTGGGTTGCGTCAAGCGATTGCAACACGGACTTTAGATCAATTGTTGAGTGATAAAGGTGAGTTGGAAAGTGAGATTTATAATTATGTGCGTGATAAAGTCGAGGCACATGGTTTTAGTCTGCGTACCGTCGGGATTAAAGATATTATTTTATCAGGAGAGATGAAGGATATTTTAAATCAAGTGGTGATGGCGGAAAAAGCTGCACAAGCAAATGTGATTAAACGCCGTGAAGAAACTGCTGCGACGCGTTCTCTATTAAACACTGCAAAATTGATGGATGATAATCCTACTTTGCTACGCTTAAAAGAGTTGGAAACTTTGGAAAAAATCACCGAAAAAGTCGATAAATTGACGGTGTTTGGTGGTTTGGATGGAGTTTTGAAAGATACTATTAAAATTAATGTTTAAAAAAACCTCCGAGGTCTTCAAGACCTCG
>WTBX01000177.1 GCA_013138855.1 Methylococcaceae bacterium | reverse complement strand
ATTGGAACATAAAACCTGTGATTTTTATGAAGAATCATTAGTTTATGAAACAGATGATTTTATTTTAAAAGGTATCACCGATTTTGTCGTTGCTAAAGGCTTGGAATACCCTGAAAAGCCGTATTTTTTCATTCAAGAATTTAAAAAAGGACAGCAATATTCAAACCCTGAACCACAGTTATTAGCTGAACTCATCAGTGCGATAGAATTAAATGATTATAAACAAATGAAAGGCACGTTTATCGTCGGTGAAAATTGGAATTTTGTTATTTTAGATAAACTCGCTGAAAATCAATATCAATATTTTATTAGTCATACATTTAATTCGACTAATATCAGTGATTTAAAATCTATTTATAAAAATTTACTTTTTGTAAAGCGTGAAATTATCGAAAAAATAGATTAAATACTTAACACAGGAAAATCAGGGAAACAAAATGAAAACTCTAAATATTCAAGTTGAAGATTCATTTTATGATGCTTTATTGGAAATATTAAAAAACTTACCTAAAAATAAAGTCAAAATTCAAGAAGTGAACGAGGACAATAGCCTTGATTTTGAACAGGCTATGGCTTACACCCTCAAAAAAAATTCAGAACTGTATAAATGTTTATCATGATAATTATAAAATATTAAAACAAGGCTCTTTATGTTTACAGGAATTATTTTAGCCATTGGCAAAATCACTTCAATACAAAAACGCGGCGGTGATTGTCGCTTAACTATTCATACAGGTGAACTGTCTTTAAAGGATGCTAATTTAGGCGATAGCATTGCAGTTAACGGTGTTTGTTTAACCGCAGTAGAATTAGGTAAACATCATTTTTGCGCGGATGTGTCTAATGAAACTTTATCCCGAACTATTCTAAATACCGCCCAAGTCGCAATGCCTGTTAATTTAGAATTAGCATTAACACCGTCAACACGCTTAGGCGGTCATATTGTCAGCGGTCATGTTGATGGTATCGGTTCAGTCATAGAAAAAAAATCAGATGGCCGCTCGGTTCGTTTTAAATTTAAAGCACCTGATAATCTCGCTAAATATATCGCTGAAAAAGGCTCGATTTGTATCAATGGTATTAGTTTGACGGTCAACAGTGTTGATGGGGCAATGTTTGAAGTCAACATCGTGCCGCATACCTTAAAAGAAACGACTTTAGGTGACACCGAAGTCGGCTCTCAAGTAAATTTAGAAGTGGATTTATTAGCTCGATACATGGAGCGGTTAATGAAAGGTGAAGCCGCCGCACAACCTTCTGGTCAAGTAACTATGGAATTGTTACAGCAATCGGGATTTACTCATTAAGATTAAATTTCAAGGCTTTGGAAACGCGACTTTTAGTCGCGCACGAGACCTAAAAACATCTATTTATGGATGAAACTTCGTGCGTGACTAAAAGTCGCGCCTCCGCCTGAGTAGTTCACTAATATCTATTATCCCACGCCTTCTCCAATCGTTTCGATGACACAGGATAAGGCGTTTTTAATTGTTGCGCATAAAGCGACACCCTAAGCTCTTCTAATAACCAGCGAAAATCATCACGCTCAGGTGCAATAGCTTCATTAGCCGCTTGCTTTTGCACTTCCTTCCAAAACCGCGTCCAATAACGATTTAATTCCTGCATTTTCGTTTGAGTTAAATCTCTTTTTTCCAGCCTATAACTAATCGCTTTTAAATAACGCGGTAACTGCTTTAATTGCTGAAAAGGAATATAACGAATAAAACCTTGATAAAGCAAATGATTGAGTTGTGTTTGAATATCCGTGACCAATTCAGGGGGAATTGTTTTTGAGTTGAGTTGAAGGTTAATGGTTCTATACGCCTCCATAACCTCTAATAAAAGTTTAGAAATTTCATCACTCAAAGTTATTAATTGCGACTTATGTTGCTTCAAAACTTCTTGAAATGCTGTTTGACTACGAATGCTTTTAGACTCAACAAAGGTCGTATATAACAACAAATGCAGTAAATCATCCTTATAGGAAACCGAGGCGCGTTGTTTTAATAAAGGATGCGGTAATAACTTGTTATATAGCAACTCACTATTGGCAGAACGAGGCAAGTTTTTTAAGATATAAGTGCAGTCTTTACGACATTGCAGTTGAAATAATCGCACCAACCCTAACTCATGATTAAATTGCGCTTTTTCTTGTGTATCAAAAATCTTTACTCCAATACTGTCTTTTTCATCCACTAACGCTGGGAATCCCACAAAACTTTGATTGTGCTGCATAAATTGATAAGTTTCAGGCAAATCATCAAATGCCCATTCAATATAACCCGTGTAATTCAATTCATCAGCGGCAAGCTCATCAAAACTATCGCCTGCGGTCACCGCATATTTAGCTTGTAATTTTTTTAAATCACGTCCATATTCCAAAGCTTTACCTTGTTCATCAACCACACGGTAACTCATCTTTAAATGTTCGCTTAACAGCTCTGGATGCCATTCATTTAAGGGAATCGCCTCGCCTGTCAATTTGCGCAAACGCATCGCTAACCATTCATATAAAGAACCTTTAAAATCAGGTTCGATCTCTAAACATTGTTTTGCCGTTTGTGGCACAGGTACAAAATGCTTCCGCAGTTGTTTGGGTAACGATTTAATTAAAGCAGTGACTTTTTCTTCCAATAAACCCGGTACTAACCATTCAAACGGTTGGGCTGTGACTTGATTGAGTTGATGAACAGGAATAATTGCGCTGACACCATCTTCATCATGACCAGGTTCAAAACGATAACTTAACTCGATATTTAAACGCCCGACCTTTTTACTATCAGGAAAATCCCACTCATTAATAGTGCCTTCATCTTCGCGGGTTAAATCTTCTTTGCTTAAGAATAAAATCTTAGGATTTTCTTTTTCAGATTGTTTACGCCATTGGTCTAAAGTAATGCCATTGACGATGGTTTCAGGCAGCCTGCTATCATAAAAATGATACAGCCATTCTTCATCTTCAACTAAATCAACCCGCCGACCTTTGTGCTGAATCATCCCCACCTCTTCTAATAAGGCTTGATTCGCTCTAAAAAAGGGGGCGTTGGTATGATAGTCTTGTGCGACTAAACCAGAGCGAATAAAAATCTCTCGCGCCGCTTTCGGGTCAACATGCTCGTAAGGAATTTTACGCTTCGCAGTTAATGTCAAACCATAGAGTAAAGTGCGCTCATAAATGGCTGAACGACGCGCTTTTTTCTCCCAATGCGGATCAGAATAACTACGTTTAATTAAATGTTCTGCGGCTTTCTCTATCCATTCGGGTTCAATTTTCGCCACATTACGCGCATAAACTTTACTGGTTTCGACTTGCTCGGCAGCCATCAACCATTTAGGACGGGCTTTATATTGACTAGAACCCGGAAAAATAAAAAACTTTAAATTTCTCGCGCCTAAATATTCATATTTTTCATGAAGAAAACCAATATTAGAGAGTAAACCTGCTAATAAGGCTTGATGAATTTCAGCATAATCCGCTTCAACCACATTAGGTTTAAGCTTTAATTCACCCTTAATGACGCGCATAATTTGCGTGTGTATATCCTGCCATTCAAGCATTCGTACATAGGATAGAAAGTTTTCGCGACAATATTTACGCAATTTATTATTCGATAAATGTTTTTTCTGTTCTTTAAAGGTATTCCACAATTTTATAAAACTTAAAAAATCCGAGTCATCGGTTTTATAGGCCGCATGTTTAGCCTCTGCCTGTTGCATTTTATCGGAGGGTTTTTCGCGGGGATCTTGTATCGACAAGCCTGCCACAATAATCGCGACTTCAGTTAAACAATGCAATTTTTCCGCTGCCAATAACATTCGCGCTAATTTAGGGTCAGTTGGCAGTTTAGCTAGCTTTCGACCCTCTTCGGTAATTTTGCCTTGCTTGTCCAGCGCGTTGACTTCATAGAGCATGGTTTTACCATCCCGAATCATTTTATCGTCAGGTGGCTCAACAAAAGGGAAATCCTCTATATCGCCTAGCTTTAAGGCTGCCATTTGTAAAATGACCGACGATAAATTGGTACGAGTAATTTCAGGGTCGGTGAATTCAGGGCGTGATAAAAAATCATCCTGTGAATATAAGCGAATACAAATTCCATCGGCAACCCGCCCACAACGTCCTGTACGTTGATTAGCACTGGCTTGAGATATTTTTTCAATCGGTAAGCGTTGGATTTTACTGCGATGAGAATAACGACTGATACGCGCATGACCTGTATCAATCACGGTACGAATACCAGGAACGGTAAGCGAGGTTTCCGCGACATTGGTAGCGAGAACAACTCTCAACTTTCCACTCGGTTTAAAGACGCGCTCTTGTTCGCTGACGCTGAGTTTAGAATACAGCGGTAAAATTTCGCAATTAGCAGGATGATGTTTGCGTAACGATTCAGCGGTTTCACGGATTTCATGCTCGCCGCTTAAAAAAATTAAAATATCGCCGCGTATTTCACTATGCAATTCATCAACCGCATTTAAAATCGCTTGCTGTAAATCTGCACTGGTTTCATCATCTTCTTCTAATTGTTCAATAGGACGGTGGCGAATTTCTACAGGATAAGTTCGCCCAGAAACATTAATAATGGGCGCATCATTAAAATGCCGCGAAAAGCGTTCAGGGTCAATCGTTGCGGAGGTTATGATTAACTTTAAGTCTTTACGCCTAGGTAGTAGCCAACGCATATACCCTAAAAGAAAGTCGATATTTAAACTACGTTCGTGCGCTTCATCAATAATAATCGTGTCGTATTGATTTAAATAAGGATCATTTTGAGATTCTGCCAATAAAATCCCATCGGTCATTAATTTAATCAACGATTGATCGTGGGTTTGATCGTGAAAACGAACTTTATAGCCGACTGATTGCCCTACGCCCTGCCCTAACTCTTCAGCAATACGGTCAGCAACGGTACGCGCGGCAATTCTTCGTGGTTGAGTATGTCCAATAAATCCCGCTACACCGCGACCAACGGATAAACAAATTTTCGGTAACTGCGTCGTTTTTCCTGAGCCTGTTTCACCGCAAAGAATCACTACCTGATTATTTTTAATTAATTCGGCAATTTCATCTTTTTTCTTGGTAACAGGTAAATCAGGAAAATTTAACGCAGGAATGCTTGCTTGACGTTGATTACGTTTTGAGATTGAAGCATCTAGTTTTTGAGATAAATCATCAAGTTTACTACCAAAATCAATGCCTTTTTGATGCTGGGTACGCAATCGGTTTAATTGTGACCTTAAGCGATGACGATCTTGATTTAAGCAATGGGAAAGTTTGTTGGAGAGCTGTTTGAAACGTTCAGGAGAGGACATGCAAAAGAATTAAGCAAAACCACTATTATACTTGAATATATAAGCTTAATGCCCTTGATATATTTTGATTTAAGAGAAAATAACAATACCTACAAATTAAAATAGCAGCTCATTATTCCTCAATCATATTATTAATACTAAATTTATCGCAACGATATATTTAAGAGTGTTAATATTTAACAACAGCTTATAATTAATACTAGCCCTTTTAAATTGCACTATGAGTATAAGGGGTAGTATTGTTTTATTTATGCGCTAAAATAATATCTACAAGGCAAATATCACTTTAGATAAAGTGCTTTTTAACAATAAGATGAGGATGTAGCGATGAACACAACAAAAAAAATTTATGGACTTTTAGTTTTTTTAGCCCTTTTACTAACCGCGCAACAAAGTATTGCTGCTCCCTTTGTTAATCAAGCTGCTTATCAGAAAGGAACAACGAGCTATGTCTTTGGACACCGTTCAATTTCCAATTTAAGTATTACGGGAGCGCCTGTTGATACCGACTGGAATCGTTGGGCAATGATGTACGATAGAAATGGCGGGGCTTATCGCTTGTTTTTTTTCAAAGCAGGAACCAATGACATTTTGTATCAATTTGGTTTTAACACGGCGGCTAAATCGTACCAATTTGGTTATCAGGCAATTCCAGCCGTGCGTATTGTGGGTATGCCTTATGATACTGATGTTAGTAATTTTTCGGTATTACATGATGGTCGTAATTATAAGCTTTATATGCCTAGAAGCAGAGAAAGATCAACTTTTTATGAATTCGCGTTTAATTTAAATAGCAAACAATATGAATATACCAACAAAGCATTAAGTGTTACAGGAATGCCTAGTGATACCGATTGGCAGCGTACCTCTATACTGCATGATGGCGTTGATTCTCGCTTTTTTGCAATGAAAAGCGGAACGAATAATGTTATTTATCAAGCCGCGTATAATCCAACGGCTAGCAACTTCCAATATAACTTTCGTTCAATCCCTATGCTAACTTTAGTTGGAACACCTACTAATAGTAATACCCGTGCATTTTCAATGCTATTTGATGGAAATGACTACAGACTTTACTTTTTGACGTTTTAATTTAGATGTTCTAAAAGGACTGGCAGTCCTCTAACCAGCTGCATATTCTAAGGAAGGACTGCCAATCCTTCTTCTTCTTTTTCACAAAAGAACCTGAAGAACCGTTAAAA
Organism: Methylococcaceae bacterium; assembly: GCA_013138855.1. Taxonomy (GTDB): domain Bacteria; phylum Pseudomonadota; class Gammaproteobacteria; order Methylococcales; family Methylomonadaceae; genus WTBX01. The sequence continues at coordinate 7,937 of WTBX01000177.1, read as the reverse complement.
ACCTTGCTCTTTAGCTTTCAGCTTTTTGTTCGCGGGTAAGTAAATTTTGTACGGCAATACGTGGATCTAAGCCTTCGTAGAGAACTTTATAAGTTTGTTCGGTAATGGGCATTTCCACCTCGTATTTTTTTGATAATACATAGGCTTCCTTAGCCGCAAACACCCCTTCAATTTCCTGACCGATCGCTTTTACAGCCTCGGCTTGGCTTTTCCCTTGGCCTAAGGCTAAACCAAAACGTCGATTACGCGATTGGTCATCAGTACAGGTTAAAATCAAATCACCTAAACCTGCAAGCCCCATAAAAGTTTCTTGCTTACCCCCTAACTTTATTCCTAATCGAATAACTTCTGATAAACCACGCGTAATTAATGCGGCTCGTGTATTTGCACCAAGCCCCAAACCATCTGCAATACCTGCGGCAATGGCTAATACATTTTTAATTGCACCGCCCACTTGCACGCCAATAATATCAGTACTGGTGTAAGTTCTAAAACGCTGATTATGTAATAGTCCCGATAGCTTATTTGCAAATTCAGTATTGGCTGAGGCAATAGTCATTGCTGTAGGTAAGTCTGCGGCAACTTCTTTGGCAAAGGTAGGCCCAGAAAGGACAGCGGTAGGTGTTTGCGGAAATAGATGTGTAGCAACTAATGAATCCAGTAATGCGCCATTATCAGCACAAAAACCTTTGGTTGCCCAAGCTATTTGGGTTTGTGGGGTAATAAAGGGCTTTAAATTTAACAGCGTTGCTTTAAAAGCATGACTAGGCACTGAAATTAATAATAAAGAACTGAACGTTGCAACTTCTTCTAATTCAGACGTAACATTAAGCGTATCAGGAAAGCGTAATCCAGCTAAATAATGTTTATTTTCCCTATCTTCTTTAAGCTGCGCGATATGCTCAGGGTTATGTCCCCATAACAAAGTCTGACAGCCATTTCTAGCTGCCAGCATTGCTAAAGCAGTCCCCCAAGAGCCTGCTCCCAGAACACTGATTTTAGTTGTCATTTATTAATTAACGGTATCGGTGCTAGGAGCTTGTGGAGCTTGTCCTTGTTGTAAATGTTGAGCATAAAGCGCGTCAAAATTAACAGGAGCTAATAATAATTGAGGAAAGCCACCTTTATTAACGAGATCAGAAACAACTTCTCTAGCATAAGGGAATAAAATATTAGGACAAAAACTGCCCATCATAGGTCCCATTTCTTGCTCGCTGAAACTTGCTAAGGTAAAAACACCTGCTTGAACAACTTCAACTAAATACGCTGTTTTTTCGCCACATTTAACAGTAACCGTGACCGTTAATGAAACTTCATATAAATCATCTTCTAAAGGTTGTACATTCGTACCTAAATTAAAATCGACTTGTGGTTCCCATTTGTCGATAAAAATTTGTGGTGAATTAGGCGTTTCAAAAGAAATATCTTTAGTGTATATTTTTTGAATGGAAAAGTTTTTTTCTTCAGTTTTGTTTTCTTCAGCCATGTTATATGTAAAGTGCTAAGAGTTAATGAAATGTTATAAGCTTTTTGGGAGCTTATCTCGAATAAAACTATTTATTTTTATTACTTGTTTTAACGGGGAGTTTATTATCTTCCCATGACTGCATTCCACCTTGAAGGGTTAGCAATTTTTCAAACTCTGCTTTAATTAATATTTTGCAAGCCGCTGCTGTACGAGTACCTGATTGACAAACTACCAAAACATCTTTATTTTTATAAGGAGCTAAGGTTTCTATTTGCTCTTCAAGATTTCCTAAGGGAATATTTTTGGCCTCTTCTATGTGACCTTTGACATATTCACCTGTCTCTCTAACATCAAGAATAAATACTTGATGGCTGTTCATCTTAGTCACGGCCAATAATGGCGATAAAGCTTCAAATTTACTGAAACTATTTTCTATTAAATCTCTAAGTAATAAATAAGTAACAACAATAAAAGCGAGTGTAAGCAAATAATGATTGATAAGAAATTCTAAATATTGTTCCATTGATTTTTTATTTTTAAGCGTTGGAGTAATTAATGCTGGGAACAAAAAACATCACGCATCATGCGTATTAATTGCAACATTCGCTCATCATCAATGAAATAATAAACGCGATTTGCTTCTTTTCTGTAACCTAGTATATCTTTTTCTCTTAAAATAGCTAAATGCTGAGAAATATTGCTCTGGCTCGTACCAACCTGTTCAACAATATCTTGCACACTAATGGCATTATTGCCAAGTACGCAAAGAATTTTTAAACGTAAAGGGTGAGACATTGCTTTTAAACAGCGGGCAGCGCGGGTAATATCCGCATCATTATATAGCGTTTGATTTTCGTTATTATCCATAACTCGTTGGCTCTTAAAATGGGGGAAATAATATCTTCAAAAACGAATCAGTCTATCGACTGTTTGTTTTTAAAATATCGAGTAAAAACACCTGCAAAAATCAAAGACAATAGCTTATTTTTGCTTTGTACCTCATCCCTAAACAAAAAGATTTGAACTTTTTATCCATCAGCTCAAAATACTTAATTTATGAGTCCCAACCTTTGTTTTAACATCCGTGAATATATAATAATTACGCAATTAGTTTATTTTCTGGAGCGTTCTAAATCAGCAAAAAGGGTGTTACTTAGCCTTCGAGGCTTAAGCAAACAGCATTATAGAGGGTATATATAGGCTTTCGTCAAGTTTCTGTTAACAGATTGTTATATTTACGGTGTTTTATGAGAGCAAATAGACTTAAATCTTTGGCATTAATGCTTTTACTAATAATAACAATTCTCATTACAAAGTAAAGTATTTTCTAATATACCAATCTCACCGTATTCTCAATAATTATTTCAGCTATTTTAAAAACAATCTATACTCAACCTTTGGCTTATCTATATTATAATAGTATCGCTTAGTGATAAATTATCGCTAAAATATAAGCGTAGCTCCTTAATATCCTTCAAATAATTAAGGTAATTAAACAAAAGAGCTGTCAACACTTGCCTTTATATTTTCACAAAAAAACTTAAAGGCTAACAATATCCATACTAAATAACAGCCTTTAATCGAATATGCTAGAGGCACCCATTAAAATCTAAGAAAATTCAACATGTTAAAACGACCTAAACCTTTAGTTTTATTAATTCTCGATGGCTTTGGACATAGAGAAGAACAAGATCACAATGCAATTGCTGCTGCAAAAACACCTTGCTGGGATAATTTGCAACAAAATAATCCTAAAACTTTGTTAGACTGCTCTGGCTCTTTAGTCGGATTACCCGAAGGACAAATGGGGAACTCAGAAGTCGGACATATACATATCGGTAGCGGTCGCTTTGTCTTTCAAGATTTACCTAAAATTAATAATGCTGTTGAAGATGGCAGTTTTTTTGAAAATGAAGTGTTATGTACCGCAGTCGATAAGGCTTTAGAAAACGATAAGGCTTTGCATATATTAGGTCTGTTATCGGTAGGTGGTGTACATAGTCACGAAGAGCATATTGCCGCAATGATTGAACTTGCGGTTAAACGCGGTTTAAAGAAAGTTTATTTTCATGCCTTTTTAGATGGACGTGATGTTGCGCCTAAAAGCGCGGCAAGCTCAATTGAATTTATTGAAGCTAAATGTAAAGAGTTAGGCGCAGGACAAATTGTCTCCATAACAGGACGATTTTATGCAATGGATAGAGATACTCGCTGGGAACGCGTACAACCTGCTTATAATTTAATTGCTAAAGGTGAGTCAACATTTACCGCTAAAACGGCATTGGAAGGTTTAGAAGCCGCTTATCAACGTGATGAAACTGATGAGTTTGTTCAAGCTACCGCTATCTTAGGTAATGAAGCTGCGGCTATCGCTTTAGACGCTGATGATTCGGTTGTCTTTATGAATTTTAGATCAGACCGTGCGCGTGAAATATCAAGAGCGTTAACTGATAGCGATTTTGATGGTTTTGAACGTGGCAGCGAACCTCATACAGGTTACTTTGCGACCTTAACTAAATATCACGAAGATTTTAATTACCCTATCGCTTACCCACCAAAAGATATACATAATGGCCTAGGTGAAACCTTAGCAAAAGCGGGTAGAACTCAATTACGTTTAGCAGAAACAGAAAAATACGCTCACGTTACCTTTTTCTTAAATGGCGGTCGTGATGAGCCTTTTGAAGGTGAAACCCGTATTTTAGTCCCCTCTCCACAGGTTAAAACGTATGATATGCAGCCTGAAATGAATGCACCAGAAGCCACCGATCATTTAGTCAACGCGCTTAAATCCGGTGAACATGATGTCATTATTTGTAACTATGCAAACTGTGACATGGTTGGGCATACAGGCGTATGGGATGCCGCCGTCACGGCGGTGGAAACCATAGATACCTGTTTAGCACGCATTGTTGAAGCGTTAAAAGAAGCCGAAGGTCAAATGTTAATTACGGCTGACCACGGTAATATTGAATACATGGTCAATGAAGAAACAGAACAAGTGCATACTGCACATACGACAAATCGCGTTCCTCTTCTTTATATCGGCGGTGAGCAGGGTTTAAAAGATGAAGGGAGCTTGTCAGATTTAGCTCCGACCATGTTAGCCATTTTAGGGGTCGAACAACCTAAAGAAATGACTAGCCATTCATTACTAACTGCTTAAAATGATGCGTTTCTTTTTAATCGTTGCCATTTTTTTCATTAGCAGCGGAATTTTTCCGTCATGGGCTGCAAACGATACGTCGAAAAAAGGTAAAGAGCTTAATAAGGTGCAAACCAACATTAAGCAAATTAACCAGAATATACGACAAATACAAATCAAACGAGAATTACTCAACAAGCAGTTACGCAATATTGAAAAACAATATGGCAAAACCGCAGGTTCTCTCAAAGGTTTAAAACAAAAAATCGGTAAAAAACAGCGGCGATTAAAAGAAATTAAAAAAGAAATGAGATCACGTCAAAAAGATCTCAAGTTACAAAATCATGAATTAAGCGGTCAAATTAAAGCCGCTTATATCATGGGACAGAAAGAAAAGTTAAAGCTATTACTCAATCAGCAAGACCCTGCTTTAGCCAGTCGCATGATGATGTATTATGATTATTTAAACAAAGCACGCTTGCAAAAGCTCGCTAAGATTAAAAATCATATTGACGTGTTAGCGCAACTAGCCCAAGAAAAACAACAGGAAAACAAGTTATTGAAAAAAGCCATGCGCCTAAGAAAAACGCAACAGGTTGACTTAGCAAAAACGAAAGAACAGCGCAAAACTTTACTTGCCAGATTGAATACTGATTTTAGCTCAAAGTCTAAACAGTTAAATCAACTGGAAGATAATGAAAAAGAATTACACAACTTAATTGTTGTTTTAGAAAAGCAAGCTCGCAAAAAAGAAGCGGCAGAGCAACGTGCGAGAGAGAAACGATTAGCTAAAAAACGCGCCGCAGAAAAACGACTGGCTAAAAAACGTGCTGCTGAAAAGCGATTAGCTAAAGCTGAAATTGCTAAAGAAAAAACCGCAAAGGCAACGGCGGCAAAAATCAATAAAACTAAAACCAATAAAAAACCGCTACAAGTTGCTTCAATTAGTAAACCTAAAAAGTCAAAAAAAATCCCTGCTTATGTCAGCACAGGTTTACCTTTTTATAAACTTAAAGGTAAACTCCCATGGCCAATACAAGGGAAAATACTTAAAAAGTTTGGCAGCAAGCGTTCCGATACACGCTGGGACGGTGTTTTAATTTCATCTAATGAAGGCACAGACATTCACGCAGTCTCGGACGGACGCATTGTTTTTGCTGATTGGTTGCGAGGCTATGGTTTGTTGGTTATTATTGACCACGGTAAAGGCTATATGACTTTGTATGCCTTCAATCAAAGTCTTTATAAAAAAGTGGGTGACAAAGTAAAAGCAGGCACAGTGATTGCTGCCGTAGGAAAAAGTGGCGGACGCAGCAAAGCAGGACTCTATTTCGGCGTTAGACGCAGAGGAAAAGCTGTCAACCCTGCTAGATGGTGTCGTAAAGTCTAAATCTGTCATGTAAGGAACATGCACGAAATAAGTTAATCAACTTCTCTTTCATAATTTAAAACTTGATGAGAAGCAGACCTCCGAGGTCTTCAAGACCTCGGAGGTCTAAAGCCACTTATTTATTTTAAATAAGTTTGCTCAAGTTATTTCATGCACGTTCCTATGTTAATCCGCAATACAAATAAATAACACTTTGTATTGCTCATAAAATATTTGCCATTCTTTAATTTCTATGGCAAATTTAAATATATTTGTAATAACTAATTATTTTTTTGATACTCTAAATCAAGAAATAATATTTGCTATTAATTTTAGGACAATAGGTATTTGGAGTTTTGAAGCATATGCTTAAAAAGAAAAACGTGTTGATTTTATCCCTAGGCTTTTCGCTAGGTGTTTTTGTGGCAACCTCAGGAAGTGTGCTTGCAGAGCGTAACGAACCGCTACCTGTCAAGGAAGCTCCAGCAGCCTTACCCTACGAAGAGTTACGTGCCTTTACAGAAATATTTGGGCGCATTAAAAATGATTATGTAGAGCCTGTTGCTGATAAAAAACTATTAGAAGATGCCATTAGAGGAATGCTAGAGGGTTTAGACCCCCATTCATCTTATCTTGATATAGCAGAATATAAAGAATTAAGAGAAGGCACTAGCGGACAATTTGGTGGTTTAGGGATAGAAGTCACTATGGAAAATGGCTTTGTTAAAGTCGTCTCTCCCATTGATGACACCCCTGCACAACGCGCAGGAATTAAAGCAGGTGATTTAATTGTCAAACTGGATGAGAAACCCGTAAAAGGCATGTCTTTAACCGATGCGGTTAAAATTATGCGAGGAGAACCAGGTAGCGACATTACGCTAACTATTATTAGAGAAGGGGCAGACGCGCCAATAAAAGCAGTCGTTACTCGCGCTATTATTAAAGTTAAAAGTGTTAAAAGTAAAATACTGGCCAAGGATTATGGCTATGTCCGAATTAGTAGTTTTCAATCCAGAACGGGTCCTAGCTTAGTTGAAGCTATTGATGATTTAGTCAAAGAAAATAACGGAAAACTAAAAGGCTTGGTCTTAGATTTAAGAAATAACCCAGGTGGCGTATTACAAGCAGCGGTTGACGTCAGCGATGCATTTTTAGAGCAAGGCTTAATTGTTTATACCGAAGGTCGCATCAAAAATTCACAAATGAATTTTAATGCACAAGCGGGCGATGTTATGAATAATGAGCCTATAGTCATCTTAATTAATGCAGGTTCAGCATCCGCTTCTGAAATTGTTGCAGGTGCATTGCAAGATCATAAACGTGCAATCATTATGGGTGACAAATCTTTCGGCAAGGGTTCAGTGCAAACCATTTTACCGACGAGCAATGGTGCAGCCGTCAAATTAACGACAGCACGTTACTATACGCCATTAGGTCGCTCTATTCAGGCCGAAGGTATCGAACCTGATATTCCTTTAGCAAAAGTAAAATTAGAATCTTTAGAAGCCTCTAAGTTTGAACCGATTAAAGAAGCTGATTTATCGCGTCATTTAGATAATGGTAATGCGGATAAAAAGACATCAGAAGAGAAGGATGAAAAAGATAGTTTAGATCTGCGTGATTATGCCTTACATGAAGCTTTAAATTTATTGAAAGGCATTAGTATTCTAAAAAAATAAAAGACTACTGATAAACCAGACCCGACAGAATTTTAAATTTTGTCGGGTCTTTTTTTGCATTCAAACTCACAACCACCAACTTAAAATGAAACCATCAGAATTTATAAATAACTGATGTTACGCAAAAATATCAATCTGTACGATTAAAAGACTGGCGGCAAGCTGAAGGGCAAAGCCCTTTGGTTTGCTGCCAGTCCCCACACTCATATTAATATTTAGGAATACGGTTTTAATAACTTACGAAACTATATCAGCTAACTTAGTAAAACTTATAAA